>CAYPVG010000150.1:0-4703 GCA_964414085.1 uncultured Boseongicola sp.
GATCAAGATTCGGTCCGTTCTGCGCTCATCCCTCCAGAGCGTATCTTACACCGCAGTGAAACTCACATAATACGCTAAGATCAGTCGACACTATTATTTATTTTCAAGTAGTTACAATATATATGTTTCGTGTTCGAAACAGTTTCACCTACTCCTTGACGCAAACGGATGTGATTTCTCGCTAGATCCGGTATCAGGCTGGCTATCAATCAGGGCACTTTCAGGCCAGTATGCAGACCCCCAACGTTTCCATTATTGTCGTCAGCTATAACACTCGCGAGATGACGATTGAGTGTCTACGCTCGGTTTATGCCGAAACGACGTTACCATTCGAGATCGTTGTCGTAGACAACGCATCATCCGATGGCTCCGCTGAGGCCATTTCTGAGGCGTTCCCAGCTGCCGCCTATCCCAATCTGACACTGCTCAAGGAAACCAAAAACCACGGCTTTGCTCCGGCCCACTCCGTGGCCCTCCCCCATTGCAATGCGCCCTGGCTCTTGCTGCTCAACCCGGACACCTTGGTACTCGACGAAGCCATCGACAATCTGGTTGCTTTTGCTCATCGAGAACCAGACGCGAAGATTTGGGGAGGGCGAACTCTCTACGGTGACAAATCGCTGAATCCCGCCTCGTGCTGGCACCGAATGACACTGTGGACCATCTTTTGCCGGACTGCCGGTTTGACCGGACTTTTCCCAGGCTCGGAAATATTCAATCAAGAAGCCTACGGAAACTGGCAAAGGGACACAGAACGACCTGTCGATATTGTAACGGGTTGCCTGCTGCTGATTCATCGAAAGACGTGGGATACTCTGGAAGGGTTCGATCCGGCTTTTGTGATGTATGGAGAGGAGGCTGATCTATGTTTGAGAGCACGTGTCATAGGCGCCCACCCGCGCATTACACCGAAGGCGACGATCATTCACTACGGAGGCGCGAGCGAACCCGTCGCCGCCGATCGTATTGTCCGCGTCCTGCGCGCTAAGGCTGAGCTAATCCACAGACATGTACCCCAATCCCAGATGGGTCTTGCCAGTTTCATTTTTCGGTTATTCCCGCTGACGCGACGCCTTGCGACCGCCTTGGGCGGCCTTGTCCTGAGAAGAACGACGCTGAAACAGCAGTCAGATGTTTGGGCAGAGGTCTGGGATCGTCGCTCAGAATGGCAGCGGGGTTTTCCAAAGACCGGAGAGCACTAGGCCACGCACTCAATCTGTAGCGAACGTTGCGCACTTTACTACACGAGAGCTCTTTCCGTCTCTCGTTCAGTTCGAGAGTTCTTGTAAGATAATTCCATTCTTTTCCAACCTCATCCCGCGATATGCCCCACCGGTAGCCGAATTTAGTTCAACAGAGCTTCAGCTAATCGGCAATTTGTTGAACGCCCGGCTAGCGCGGAGGTGTGGATAACATAATTGCGGCCAACGCCCGGTGCATCTTTGGAGTTGCCAGTTAGGGGCTAACGAGTCAATCGACCAGCTTATTGAGGCAAAAATGTCGGCTTCCGATTTTTGCTGGTGCATGTCTGGGTACCAGACGACGAAGTGTGGTTCGGCGGGCTTAGGGCATGATCTGCAAGGACGCTGGTCCGCGAGAACAAATCGCAACTCGTCCGGACGCACGTTCATCTTGATCCGAAAGATACTTTTTGCACTAATGCAATTAAGTGATCTGCAGGGGAGGCGCAGAGGACATGGCATATCAACCTCTGCCGGAGGTTCGGGATACGCTGAACGTCCAGTGGTATCGTTCAAAGATGCCGCGCGATCGATTTCGCGAACTCTCTCTACGAAGTGATCGCAAAGGCTGGATACAGGCGGGTGGTCATCTGCTGCTCTTTTGCGCGACAGGCACGAGTGTATTCGTGGCGTGGGCGCAGGGATGGTGGGCGCCGTTCTTTGTGGCGCTTTTTGCGCATGGGACGGTCGCATCATTCTATCGAGGAACAGCCGTCCATGAGCTCGGACATGGCACGGTGTTCAAGACGAAGTGGCTGAACAGTCTTTTCCTTTACCTCTTCAGCATGATCAGTTGGTGGAACCCGTTCGATTACGCTGCCAGCCATACCTACCATCATCGTTATACCTTGCATCCAGAAGGTGATCGCGAGGTTCTTCTGCCGGTCCACCCGAATGTAGGGCGGACATTTTTACTTCAGATGTTTACATTGAATCTCATGACGCAACCCGGGCGCACCTTTGGGAAAGGTGGCATACTTTCGACTATTTGGCTTACCTTTTTGGATGCCTTTGGCAAAACCGGATCGACAGAGATACCGGCGAACGAATGGCTGGCCGCGCTTCGCGAAGATCAGCCTGAGCAACGTCGGCGCTCTATGTTGTGGTCGCGCCTTCTTCTGGCGGTGCATGCCACGATACTATTGATTGCCGTGATTTCGGGCCTTTGGGTCTTGCTGCTTATCTTTAGTCTACCAAGCTACATCGCAAACTGGCTGAGCTATGCGTGCGGTCTCACGCAGCATTGCGGACTTATGGAGAGCACGACTGATTTTCGCAAAAGTACACGTTCTATGAGGTTACCCAAGCTCCTGGAGTTTCTCTACTGGCATATGAATTGGCACACTGAGCATCACATGTACGCTGGTGTGCCTTGCTACAACTTGCCTGAACTGGCCTCCGAGCTCGCCGAAGATATGCCTGAGCCACGCACCCTTTCTGGAGCGTGGCGGGAGATGCTTGAGATCTGGGAGAAACAGAAGTCTGACCCCGACTACTCCTTTGACACGCCTTTACCTGCAACGGCTAAAACCAGTCGTCGTGAGTCGAGCCAAGAGGTGGAAGCCTCCATAGGAGACTTGGCGCCAAAGGGGTTGGCGTAGAGTACGAGAATTAGGACCGGGGGTGTCTTCCGGACCGGTCCGGCGCAAAGCGTTTGAAACCCCACAGATTGAAAACGAACGAAGGGAGGACGCAAATGCGTGCTGGCGTTATTGGTTTGGGAGATATGGGGTCGGGGATCGCGAAGAACCTGATTGCAAATGGTTTCGAAGTTGTCGGCCTCGATTTGGACGAAGGGCGTATGACCGCTTTTCGCGAAATGGGCGGTAAGGCAGCAAACAGTGCGTCCGAAGTGGGTGCAAACGCGGAGGCAGTTTTTGTCATGGTGATGAATGGTGGACAGGCTAAGGACGTCATTCTTGGAGAGTCTGGTTTGGTGGGTCACATGGCAGTGGGTGGAGCCGTCATTTTGTCGGCGACGATCAAGCCCTTCGAGGCTCGTGAGATTGGTGAGGCAATGGCGGGAAGCGGTATTCACTTGATCGATACTCCAGTGTCCGGCGGCTTTCCGGGAGCTCAGGGTGGGACACTTACGATGATGGCGTCTGCGCCTGACAATGTTCTGGATGAATTTGCCCCGGTGATGGAGGCCGTGAGTGCGAACATTCACCGAGTTGGAACCGAGGCAGGGATCGGGCAGACCGTGAAGGCTTGCTTGCAATCTCTGATTGGAGCTCAGTTCTCGGCGACGTTTGAGGCTGCTGCGCTTGCCGCGAAGGCAGGAGTTCCCGGTCAGGTTATTTTGGACGTGTTTTCGACGTCGTCTGCGGGTTGCGGGATCGTCAATAACGCGCTTGAGAAGATCATAGACCGGCAATTCGAAGGGACTGGTAGTCACATCAACACGATGCACAAGGACCTAACGATCTCGATGGGCCTCGGGGAAGAGTTGGGCGTGCCGCTGCATACGGCGGCGGCCGCGATGCAAATTTTTCATGCTGGAAGAACGAAGTACCCGAACGGCGACAACTGGGTATGTACACGAGTTATCGAAGAGATTGTTGGTGCGGAGTTACACCGAGGAGGTGCCAAATGAAGTTAGGAGTTATTTGTGACGGCATTAGCCGTGATCTTGCACACACTCTCGACGTCATGGATGAGTTCGACCTTGAGTACGCGGAGCTTCAGTTTGTCGGTGATACGGAGGTTGGTGACCATTCGCCTTCCGAGATCCGTGAGATCGATAGTTTGCTTCGTGACCGTGGCAAGCCAGTTTCATGTCTGAGCCGTCATATCTTTGCGGGAATGACCACGGCCAACGAGCCCGGCGATGAACTTCACTCGTCGCACATGGAAGCTCTGAAACGCGTGATCGATATGGCGCATGTCGTAGGTAGCCCAATTGTTCGCATCATGACCAACAAGAAGGAGCAAATTCTATGGGGGACAGGCGGAGCGGAAAAATGGAACGTTGCGCACGGTGCTTGGCAAAAGACTCTGGAATTGATGGCCCCGGCGATGGATGTTGCGCGTGACGCTAGCGTCACGCTGGTCGTGGAAACGGGCAATGGCACAATGGTCAATTCCAATTGGACGGGCCGGAAGTTGATTGATGATCTGGACGCGAAGGATGTGCTGAAAATTTTGTGGGATCCGGCCAACAACTGCTGGTGTCACGAGGAGGCCTATCCTCGTGGATACGAGACAGCCAAAGACGGTTATCTTGGGCACATTCACATTAAGGATGTGCAAGTGGATACGCCGTCTGCCACTTTGGAGGTGCGACGCTTGGGAGAGGGGCAATTGGCAAACCAGTTTCAGCCAATGGCCGATGCGCTGAGAGGTGACGGCTATGACGGAGTCATCAGCTTTGAGAGCGTCTATCACCCCGGCGATGGAGACTTCGAGGCAGGCTTTCGGCTTTGCATAGATCGGTTCAAATCGATTTTTGGGTAAGCTGAT
>CAYPVG010000151.1:0-5019 GCA_964414085.1 uncultured Boseongicola sp.
GGAACAAAAGACTACGTGGCCTCCGACGATTTGGCTGTTGCCGTGAACGCAGCAATCACCCTCGAACGCCCATTATTGGTGAAAGGTGAGCCCGGAACCGGCAAAACCGAACTTGCCAAACAGGTCGCTTCGGCGCTCGGAATGCCTATCATTGAATGGCACGTGAAATCGACCACGCGGGCGCAACAAGGCCTCTACGAATATGACGCCGTCAGCCGTCTGCGCGATAGCCAGTTAGGCGATGAGAAGGTCGAGGACGTTTCAAACTACATCAAACGCGGGAAGCTTTGGGACGCTTTTGCGGCGGAAGAGCGCGTGGTTCTTCTAATCGACGAAATCGACAAAGCTGATATCGAGTTTCCAAACGACCTTCTGCAGGAACTCGACCGCATGGAGTTTCATGTCTACGAGACCGGTGAAACTGTCACCGCCAAGCACCGGCCTGTGGTCATCATTACGTCGAACAACGAAAAAGAGCTGCCTGACGCATTCCTGCGTCGGTGTTTCTTTCACTACATCCGTTTCCCCGAAATGGACGTTTTGAAAGCCATCGTTAACGTGCACTACCCAGGCATCAAAGAACGTCTTCTGACCACGGCGCTGACCCAATTCTACGAGGTTCGCGACACCGCCGGTTTGAAAAAGAAGCCATCGACAAGCGAAGTGTTGGACTGGCTCAAGCTGATCCTGGCCGAGGATCTCAGCCCGGAAGACTTACGCCGCGATGGCAGCGATGCCTTGCCAAAGCTCCACGGCGCACTCTTGAAAAACGAACAAGACGTCGCCCTGTTCGAGCGCCTCGCCTTCCTCGCTCAGGGTCGTCGCTAACGTGCTCGACGTCCTGTTTGATCCCATTCTACCGGTCTTCGCGATCCTCTTCGTCGGGTATCTTGCCGGACGGTTTGGCAAAATGAGCACCGACGAGGCACGCGTCATAAACCGCTTTGCGATGACCGTGCTTTTGCCGATCTTCATTTTTCGGGCGGTCGGACTGGCCCCCATCACCGACTTTAACGTCGCGGCCCTCGCGCTCTACGCACTCGCTCAAGTCACGCTCTACACAGCAGGCTTCCTGCTTGTCCGCAAGATTTTCCGCCTTGGTGTGTCGGAATCGCTGCTTCTCGGGTTCTGCGGTGTGTTCGCGAACAACGCCTACTATGGCCTGCCGATCGCCAAGTTAATCTACGGCGAAAGCGCCACTCTGCCCATCGCCTCAGTTGTCATACTGGATGCCATTGTTGTCTTCGGTGGCACCATGGTCGCTTTGGAAGCGCGCGCCGGGAAGGACGCGGGCGCTGGCCTTGCACTGGTGGCAAAAAGGATAGCAAAACTTCCATTGATCTGGGCCCTCGCTCTTGGCCTCATCTTTTCGGCCATGAACTTGCCGCTCCCGGCACCCGTCGATACGTTCACCGCCTTCGTCGGTAATGCGGCTTCTCCAACGGCGCTCTTTGCGATGGGTGTCATCCTATCAGCAACGGCCCTGATGCCCGAGCCTGTCGCCGTGGCAATTTCAGTAGTCAAAATTGCGATTTTCCCAGCCTTGGTCGCCGCCCTACTCTACTTTGTGCTCCCGCCCACAGACACTTTGCCACTTTTCGTTTTTGCGGGCGCCGGCCCCGCCGGTGTCATGGCATTTTCAATGGCGCTCCTATATTCTGTCCGGACGGATGCGATCATGCAGGTCACTGTTTGGACGTCCGTTTTAACTTTGTTCAGTTTGGCGTTCCTTGCATGATCCGTGTTCGACCTCTTCAACCTGACGATCGCCCGGTCTGGGATGACCTCTGGCGCGCTTATCTTGAGTTCTACGAATCCGAGCTCCCAAAAGAGATCTACGACACGCATTTCTCTCGCATGATGGGTGATGAACCCTACGATTTCAAAGGCTTGGTCGCTGAACTTGATGGCAAACTCGTCGGGCTTGCTCATTACGTCTTCCACCGTCATGGATGGAAAATTGAAAATACTTGCTATCTGCAAGACCTTTACGTCGCCCCTGACGCAAGAGGCACAGGCGCGGGGCGCGCTTTGATCGAAGCCGTCTACGAAGCCGCTGACAAGGCAGGCGCCCCTTCTGTCTACTGGACCACGCAGGATTTCAACGAAACCGCGCGCAAACTCTACGACCGTATCGGCGTCAAAACGCCCTTCATCAAATACGCGCGAGACCTCTGATGCACCGGGGTTTGGCCATACTGGCGGTGATGGCGCTTACCGCGTGCGGCACGGTGGAAACCGCCCGACAAGCCAATCCGCCACTCACACTGCCGCCAATGAACACGTTCGGACCTGCCGCGCCCGAACGCATCACTCAGTCGAACACGAGCATCGCACGCGACTTTATGGATTTGACGTTTGTCCTCGAAAACGGCGAAAGCATGCCGCGTTTCACCCGGTTCGAGGGCCCGATCAGACTGCGGGTGCTTGGAAACTCACCAGCCAGCCTGGATCGCGACCTCGATCGCCTATTGGACCGTTTCCAGCGGGAAGCTCGGATCGACATCTCGCGCGTCGAGCCAACGTCCGACGCCGACATCACAGTGCAGACTGTCACACGCAGACAAATCCAACGCGTTGCGCCAACGGCTGCGTGTTTTGTCCGACCAAACGTTTCTAACTGGAGCGAATATCGCGCCCGTAGAAATGATCCCGACACCTTCTGGAACCGGCTCGTAGAGCGCAAAAAAATGGCGATCTTCCTGCCCATCGACGTCAGCCCTCAGGAAATTCGCGATTGCATGCACGAGGAAATTGCACAAGCGCTGGGTCCGGTGAATGATCTTTATCGCCTGTCACAATCCGTCTTTAACGACGACAACTTTCATACTGTGCTCACCGGATATGACATGCTCATTCTCCGGATCACCTACGACGACGCTCTTGCCACAGGCATGTCACAAAACGAGGTAGCGTCGCGTCTTCCCGCGATACTCCGCCGTCTCAATCCGCGCGGCGGTACCGTACGGAGCACTCAGCTCACCCCTGCCACACCTGAATGGCAACGCGCGATCCTTTTGGCGACAAACAGCAGCGAAAGCCGCGCGCGACGGTTGTCTGCAGCTGAACGTGCTATTGCGCTCGCCAAGAGGTTTGGTGCAACCGATACGCGTCTAGCCTACTCGCATTACGTATTTGGACGGCTGTCGCTTGCCGGCAACCCGGACCGCGCACTTGGTGGTTTCCTCGCAGCCGGGAAGATCTACCAGAACCGTCAGGATACCGCGATCCATGAAGCCCATGTGGCAATGCAAATTGCGGCCTTTCAACTCTCCGCCGGCCGCGCGGAAGTCGCGCTTGGGCTTGTCGATCGAAATCTCGACACCGTGCGCCAATCTGAGAATGCAGCGCTGCTTTCGTTGCTGTTGCTGATCAAAGCAGAAGCTTTGGAAATACTGGGCCGCCCCATTGAAGCCGCCGCCACACAAAGCGACGCAATCGCATGGGCACGTTATGGATTTGGGACTGTGGGCGACATTCAAGCCCGCGTGCGGGAGATCCGCAACATCAGCCCTCGCACAAGACAGGACACATCGTCATGATCGTTATTGCCTCGGCGCTCTTTGGAATTCTTCTTGGCATTTCAAATGCGAGAAAACGCAAAGGCACTCGTCTTGATATGGCCCAGTATGCAGCCGGGTTTGGCATTGCTTTTGCCCTGCTTGGTGTATTGCTGACAATCATCATCGAGCGCATCGTCACCTGATGTTCCTGCCGTTCTTCGAGACGCTCAGACGTGTCGGGGTGCCGGTCTCACTCCGAGAGTATCTGAGTTTTCTCGGCGCGCTTGATGCAGGCTTGTCGACCTACGACATCGACACCTTCTACTACCTTGCCCGCACGATCATGGTGAAAAACGAAGCGCATCTGGATCGCTTTGACCGCGCGTTTGCGGAAGCGTTCAAAGGCGTTGAAGGTGTATCGCCCGAAGCCGTCGTCGAAGCGCTCGACCTGCCAGAAGACTGGTTGCGAAAAATGGCCGAGAAGCACCTAACCGAGGAAGAAAAAAAGGAGATCGAAGCGCTCGGTGGATTTGACAAACTCATGGAGACGCTTCGCGAGCGCTTGAAGGAACAGCAAGGTCGTCACCAAGGCGGGTCCAAATGGGTTGGTACAGCCGGGACGTCTCCTTTCGGGGCCTACGGCTACAACCCCGAAGGTGTGCGGATCGGGCAAAACGAAAGTCGCCATAAGCGTGCAGTTAAGGTCTGGGACAAACGTGAATTCAAAGATTTTGACGACACGCGCGAGATCGGCACCCGCGCAATCAAGGTTGCCCTGCGCCGATTGCGCCAATGGGCCCGCGAAGGGGCTGACGATGAGCTGGATCTCGACGGCACAATCCGAGCCACGGCCGAACACGGGTATCTCGATGTAAAGACGCGGCCAGAGCGCCGAAATGCGGTTCGAGTATTGCTGTTTCTGGATGTGGGCGGTTCAATGGATCCGTACGTGCAGCTCATGGAGGAGCTGTTTTCAGCAGCCCGAACAGAATTCAAACACCTTGAATACTACTACTTTCACAACTGCCTTTACGAAGGCGTGTGGAAAGACAATCGCCGCCGCTGGAACGCGCAAATACCGACCTGGGATGTCCTAAACACCTACAGCGCCCAGTATAAATGCATCTTCGTCGGAGATGCGGCGATGTCCCCCTACGAGATTGCCATTCCGGGCGGTGCCAATGAACACTGGAACAAGGAAAGCGGAGAGACATGGCTGCGCCGCGCGTTCCAGCAATGGCCCGACAGCCTCTGGATCAATCCTGTCAAGGAGGCGCATTGGCCCTACACTCATTCCACACAAATGATCCGTGAGATCATTGGCGAGGATCGCATGGTGCCGTTGACGCTTGAGGGGCTGACACAAGGAATAAAGCGGCTGAGCTAATTTTTCGACGGAAGCGCTGTTCTCGTTCGTTTGAACTTAAATGGCGCTTTCTATGGCGGCGCAAAACTTGAACGAAAGACGATCCGCGTGGCAAAAATCGCGAACTTCCTTAAGAAAAATGCACTGCTT
>CAYPVG010000152.1:0-3255 GCA_964414085.1 uncultured Boseongicola sp.
TGCGCCTCACTCAAATGTCAGAGAGACGACGCGGCAATACCGTCGACATCTTTGCTAAACCCATCATACTGCTCGAAGAAAGCGCTCTTAAGGAGGTCACTCAATGGTCCAACTGACCCTTCCAAAGAACTCGACAATCCGTACTGGCAAGACTTGGCCCAAGCCCGAAGGTGCCACGAACCTGCGCAAGGTGCAGATATATCGTTGGAGCCCGGATGACGGCGAAAATCCACGCGTCGATACCTATTTCGTCGACATGGACACCTGCGGACCGATGGTTTTGGACGCGCTGATCAAGATCAAGAACGAGATTGACCCGACGCTTACTTTCCGCCGGTCTTGCCGTGAAGGCATCTGCGGTTCTTGCGCGATGAACATCGACGGGATCAACACGCTGGCCTGTATCTATGGTCTCGATGAAGTGAAGGGTGACATCAAAATCTACCCGCTGCCCCACATGCCGGTGATCAAGGACCTGATCCCCGACTTGACCCACTTCTACGCGCAGCACGCCTCCATCATGCCCTGGCTCGAAACAAAGACGAACCGCCCGCAGAAAGAATGGAAGCAGTCCATTGAAGACCGCAAGAAGCTGGACGGTCTCTATGAATGCGTCATGTGCGCGTCCTGCTCGACATCCTGCCCATCCTACTGGTGGAATGGCGACCGCTACCTTGGGCCCGCCGCATTGCTTCACGCCTACCGCTGGATCATTGATAGTCGCGACGAGGCGACGGGTGAGCGTTTGGATGACCTTGAAGACCCATTCAAGCTCTATCGCTGCCACACAATCATGAACTGCGCCAAGACGTGTCCGAAGGGCCTGAACCCAGCCAAGGCCATCGCAGAGATCAAGAAAATGATGGTAGAGCGGGTCGTTTAACCGCGCATTTCAGGAAGCCGACTGCTCGTCATCTGTTGCTGAACTGGCAACAGAATGCCTTAATCTGTCGAAAATTTACCCAATTCATAAGTTAAGAACGCTGAATACTCGAAGACATTCAGGAATGAACCTATGATCAAGTCTTTCAAATCGCTCGTGGCAATTGCGGCCATTTCAACCTTGTCTGCCTGTGGCGGCGGAGGTGGCGGAATTTCACTGGCAGACTACGCTGCTCTAAATGCAGCAACCGATCTGAACGAGTTCGCACAGAATACGGTGGTGAACAACGCCACAGACACGCTCAACTATTCAGGTTTTGTTAACATCGGCCCCGATACAGGCGGAGCCGCTCTGGTCGGATTCATAGGTGAGCTGAGTGTTGGCGTGAACTTCAACACCGACGTTGTTTCCGGTGATGTTACAAACTTCGGACGCTGGACGGATGCGGGACCGTCAGGCGTCGCACCGGCAGTCGCGGGGAACCTTGCGATTAACGGCGCGCTAACCGGAACAAATGAGACGCTTTCCGATGGGATCGCGGGCACTGCCGTTGGTACCGTAGACGGCTACAACTTCAACATGACTGTGGATGGCAATATTCTAGGGGCCACAAGCCGGAGTGGCGTTGTGCTCTACTTTGACAATATTGGCGATCTTGGCGGTGGCGTCGGTATCGCAACGCGATAAGGTCTATCTGCAAAGGCTTTCAATCAAGTTCAGGGCATGGTGTAGAGTGCCATGCCCATCCTTCTCCTCGCCCTTCTGATCGGAACGTTCGCATTCCTATACTGGCGGCGCAAAACCACGACGCTTACGCGGAATTGCCGTTGGCGCGAAGACCGCGCTGCCGGAGACTGGGTGTGCGCATATTGCGCTGAACGCATCCGTTCAAACGGTCCGCCGAAAGTGTGTAAGCGTCGAGGCTAGCCGTCCGCTGCCCGTTCAGCGTCCGTGACCCGCGGGATGTCGGCCGCGACGGAAAGGGGAAACCATTCCAATAGCGATCGCTCTAAATGGCGGGCACCAACAAGCTCTAGACGGCCCTCATTCAAGGCCGGTCGGAGCGCTTGGTCCCCCATCCAAATCTCAACGAGGTCTCTAGCTTTCGACGTCAAAAACAAGTCCACGTCCTTGCCCGGATCACTGTGGCACAAATCGACACTACCGCCCGCATCGTTGTCGATGACAATCCACCATCGATCGAACGCTTTCAAATCACCGACGTTGAAGCAGAGCACAGTTTCCCCGTCAGGGAGGGATTCCGTCTTCAGGTTGCGCTGAATGTCGAACATCAGGAACGTGACATCCATCTCTTCGTCCGACATCTGTGACCGTGCCCAGCGCATGCCCCAAACCGTCAGACTTTCGACCACCGGCGCAAGCTCGCGTCCTGCAGGCGTCAGCCGGTACTCGTGCCCGCGCTGTCCCTGAAGCTTGCGTTTTACGATCAGGCCATTCGCTTCAAGTTCTTTCAGTCGGGTGTTGAGAACCGTCGGAGAGATTTTCGGCATGCCCTTCTGAAATGCGCTGAAACGCGTACTCCCCAACAGCATTTCACGAATGATGAGGATGGCCCAAGGGTTACCGAGAACTTCGGCTGACTTTGCTACGGGGCAAAACTGTCCATAAGAAGCCATGGCGGTTCCTAACTACGTATTGCGTAGTTGGTTACACCGGATTGCGCAGTATTTGAAGCCAATCGGACGTCGTAGACCGCCCTTGTCACGCTTCACGCCAAGAAAGGGCATCCAAATGAAACGACCAAATTTCTTCGTATCCGTCCTCCACGTTCTGGGCATTGTCGCTCTCCGCTTTCGCATGATCCCCCGTGTCTGGGCGATTTGGCTCATGGCGGTGAACCTCGCCTGCGTCTTCTTCATCACGCATATAGAGGCGCAGGTGGCGCTCGCTGTGGCGGGGATCGCCTCTCTCTCTATGGCCGCAGTTTACCAGCGTTATGGCTTTACCCGTATCCTCGGTGTTTTCCACGCCGCTTGGGTGCCGATGTTGGCATGGTTCCTATCACGTTGGGAGATCATCCAGCAGGACCAAGCGCTGGCGACATGGGTCGCGCTGCTCATGGTCACAAACACCATTTCCCTCGTCGTCGATGCCTGGGATGTCACACGCTTTGTGAAGGGAGAGCGCTCGCCGTCTTACGCCTGGTGAAATTGGCGGCCTAAGCTGGGGTCACAGGAATCTAAAGATAGTCTGACCCCAGCGAACGGGCGCACCGACGTTATACCGACGTTTTACCGACGCAGTACCTAATTCCGAAATACGTTGCGCACGGCCTGCACAACCGCCTTGGAATACTTGCAATGTGACCTGCCAGAACGGGGTCATCACATAGCAAAACAAGGGACAAATCA
>CAYPVG010000153.1:0-4247 GCA_964414085.1 uncultured Boseongicola sp.
ATACAAAGCAGGCATCTCTTCGCGGGCCTTTTCGAACCAGTGTATCGTGGGCCCGCCAAGCGCGATTTCAGCCGATGCTTGTGCGTGGCTGTTCAAGAATTCCCAATGGTTCTTGTCAGTTGTCAGAAGGTTCTTTTCGAATTCTGTTTCAAGAACATAGCATTGCGGGCCTGTGCCCGGCATTGTGCGAAGACTTTGCCCGAATACGCGTGCGAGGCCAGGAAGTACTTTCGCGATGGGTCTTAGGTGTGGGAAGACAAATATCCCCCACATCGGAGCCGAGAACACCGCGCGTTTGACCGGCAGATCGTTGATGAGTGCGCGCAGCCCAATGCAGCCACCCATTGAATGTGCCACGAGATACCATGGCTTCGGCAACCCACGGTCTTCGGCGACTTTCACAAAAGCTGCGACGTCTTTCTGATAGTCTGAAAAATCGCCAACGTGGCCAAGCCGCGCATCCTCGGTCACCCGGTCAGAATACCCCTGCCCGCGCCAGTCCAACGACAATACGCTGTAGCCGGCTGCCGTCATTTCGGCAGCTACTCTGCCGTATTTTTCAAGGTATTCAGAGCGACCCGAGAACAGGAGGATAGTTCCGCGCGGCGATGGCGCAGCCCAAAGCCCTGCCCTCAGGCGCACGCCATCCTCGGCCTCGGTCCAAAAGACTTGCGCTTCTGGGCCGTCAGAGAGTTCGGCAAAAAAGGGGACGACGCTACTCAGGACAGAACCGAGCCAAGGCGCAAGGCAGCCCCCATATCGCCGTCCACCTTAAGGCGGCCCGACATGAATGCGGCCGTCGGGTTCAGGCTTCCATCGAGGATTGATTTGAAGGTGTCGACATCAGCTGTCATCGTAACATCGGCGTCCTCGTCTGCAGCACGCGCGCCATCGGCATCAAGCATGATCGCGCCTTCATCTTCGATGGCAAACTTGGCGGTTCCGTCAAATCCGCTGGCATCGAGTTTTTCGTTCAACGCAGCCACGGCCTGCGCAATCATATCGCTCATGGGTCTCTCCCGGTTATGTGACTCGCCAGGGCTGGCAATCGTCGGCCCAGACGCTAATCTTTCAAATGACATGCTTTGGAATGCATCATATCTCAAATGTTTCGTCGCGGCACTCTGCGCAAGTCACGTTTTCCTGACCTCTGCTCACGCGCAAGACAATGAAATCGAGGCCCTTTTGGAGGGGCTTCGCACCGCGGATGCTTCTGCAGCGGAGCAAATCGAAGGGCGGATCCTTACGCTTTGGTCTCAGTCAGGCTCAGATTCGCTCGATCTTCTGTTGGACCGTGGGCGAGAAGCCTTGGGCGAAGGTGACATTAAGACGGCTATTTTTCACTTCACCGCCCTGATCGACCATGCCCCTGATTTCGCCGAAGGTTACAATTCCCGCGCGACGGCATACTTCCAGAACCAGCAGTACGGTTTGGCCCTGGAAGACATTCGCAGAACACTCGCCATCAACCCACGGCATTTCAACGCCATGTCCGGGCTGGCTATCATATTTGAAGAAATTGGCATGACAGAAGGCGCATTGGCCGCCTGGCGGGAGGTTGAGCAGTTGCACCCAAATCGCGAAGGTATGGCGGAATCCATATTGCGACTTGAAGCCAATCTCGACGGTCGGGACACATAACGAGAACAGGGCGAGGTCAGCGCCCCGCCCTTCCCTGTTATCTATGCCGCGTCCAGAAGATCTTCCACGTCTTCAAGCTCTTCTTCCGGCAACTCGTCTTCGGGAGCTTCCGTTTCCGGAATAAGATCGGACAACAGGATCTCTATCTCCTCCAATCCTTCCTCAATCTGGCGTGGGTCCGAATTGCCACTTCCACCAAGTCCGAAGATCGAAAGCAGAATTTCAAAGATCTGAGACAGGATCTGACCGAAACCATCGCTCTCTGGGGCGGGAACGGGATCTTGAGGCGAACCGCGATCATCATCGATTTCCTCTTCAAGCTCTTCTTCTGCTTCTTCTTCCGCCAGTTCGGTCGAGTGGGCGTAGAGATCATCCAGCGCTGAAAGATCGCCGTTGTTTTCGGCAAGAAATGTGAGTTCAACTTCTTCCAGCGGGCGATCGAGCAACATGACATTGCCGATCTCACCTGAGAACTCCCAATCAAGGTTGTCGTTCTCGCCCATCCGAGTGCGCGTCGAAGCGCCAAGGTACAGGTCCTCGGTGTTGCCGCTCATACCGCCCGGGATTCCGGTGTCGGCGTCCACGAGATCGCCGTTCAGATAAAGCGCGATCTCATCGTCATCGAAGGTGAACCCGACGTGATAATCCTCGCCCGCTGTAATCTTGGTTGCCCAGTCGTAGAGGTATTTCTCACCATCTTCGCCCTGGAAGCGGAGTTTCAGCACACCGCTGCCGTTGATGAATACGGTCAGGTGGCCGCCGTCGCCAAAACCAGAATGGTCTTTTGATAACAGCGCCTGATTTGTACCGTTGCCCGGATCATCTGCGTTGAACGTGAATGACCAAGTGCCTTGTTCAGTCGCTTGAGGCGTGTCGTGCAGGATTTCGATCGGCGCATTCGCGTCGTCGAACTCCCCGCCGTCATGAGCCAACAGGATATTCGGCGGTGCCAAACCTGCGGGCACTGCGCTGGCGAGATCCAGCTCTCCTGAGTTGTACCAGTCGTTTGAAGAGTACTTCCAAGGCTCTGAGCCAACTGGGTCGCCCTCGATGTCGCGCGTGTCGTAACCGTGGTGTGGCGTGACACCGCCTAGGTCAATCTCTTTGGTCTCACCTGTCGGTGCGAGAGCCTCTTGCAGTTCATCCACGGTATCTACGATGCCGTAGTGCGCGCCAGCGTCCGTCAGGATATCATCTTCCTCGACACGGTCGCCATGGACAACGATATAACCGAGGTAGTCCTCGTCGTGCGCTCCACCGTTCGCGCCTTGCTGCGAGTAGAGCGTAATGACCGATACCGCATCATCATCCTGCCCGTCACCGTCGGTATCGACAGTGTGGTAGTCGACCTTCACTTGCGTTGTATGGCCTTTGACAGAGATCGTGTCCTCGTCGGCGTTATAGTCGCCGATCACATCAATTCCGATGCCATCAACCCAATGATCATGGATGTAGGTGTTTTCACCCGCAACGCCGTGCCAGTTGATCGTCCGATCGTCGTTGACGTGCTCAAGAATGATATCTTTCTTGGCGTTGATCAGGGTTTCAAATTGGAAGGTGTCTGCTCCTTCCCCACCAATGAGAACGTCATCCGCTTCAATCTCCTGATCGATCCAGTCGACAAGCTTCAGATAGTCATAGTCGATGGACCCGCCATCCGGACGTGATGGATCATCCAGCACAAGCTGACCGGCGCGTTGTTCGCCAGCGTCTGCGCGGGATATCAACACGTCATCCCCGTCTCCACCTTCCAGCAAGTCGTTGCCGCGACCACCGTCCAGTGTGTCGTTGCCCTCACCACCGATCAGGTGATCATCACCGTATCCGCCGTTTAGGACGTCATCACTTGTGCCACCGTCGAGTGTGTCATCACCGGCGCCACCATCTATGGTGTCGTCGCCGCCCATGCCGGAGATCATGTCGTCGCCCGCGTACATCGGCTGCGGACCAGACGGGTTGGTTAGCGCGGCACCTGGACCATTTGTGAAGAGGTCTTGCACCTCGCTCTGTGACAAAGCGTCTTCCGCCGAGAAACCTCCCCAAATTCCAAAGTCGGCTATGGCACCTTCGAACTCGTGGCGCAGATTGTCATCGTCGACCGCAAATTCCTGCGCCGTGTCGTTCAGCTCCGCCTTGTAGCTATCGGCACCGAAAACCCAAGGCTCGTCGTTTTGGATCAGGTAAGCCTCTGTATAAACACCCGGATTCGGAACATCGCCTTCGCATGCTGACCAGGCATTGTTGCTGACAGGCGAGCCGTTCAGATAGACGGTCACGCCACTGTCAGTAAATGACACGGCAAGATGCGCCCATTCGCCTTCTGCGAGGATAGGTCCGGTTTCCCAGGCCTTGTTCGAGCCGCCGTCGCCTTCCGCCATTCGTAGGAAAAGTCCGCCTTCATTGGTGTGTCCCAATCGGAAGTGACCACCATCAAGCGTGCCTGAATGGTCTTTGGTGACAAACATGGACTTCTCGCCAAGATCGTCTGGACGAACCCACATGGCGATAGTGCCCTGACTGATATTCATGGCCGGATCGTGGTCCATGAACGCGAAGCTGTCCTCTCCGTTGAAGTAGAGCGCGCCGTTTGGGGTTCCGTCGGGCCC
>CAYPVG010000154.1:0-5983 GCA_964414085.1 uncultured Boseongicola sp.
ACCTTTGCGGATAAGCTGGCAGCAGCGGTCTTAAGCTCATCGTCCGCCGCCTTTGAAACAACAGCGAGGCCAAGGTGAAGCGCCTCAAGTTCCGTAAGCGTCAGGTTTAATGGCGGCAGCGTGATGGGCGCCGTCATCATGTAACCCAACCCACGTTCCCCCTCGACAGGGACGCCGCTCGCAATAAGCGTATCCATGTCCCGATAGAGCGTACGCAGCGATATGCCTAGGCGTTCGGCCATATCGCTGCCGCGGTGCAGCCGCCCGTCTCGCAGGATTTGAATGAGTTCAAAAAGGCGATCTGTGCGGCGCATCAGCTTTAGTCCATCCGCCACAGAATTGGTGCGTGACGCATCTCGACGGTCGCGCCATCGATCATTGCGCCAAAGGCGGCAAAATCAGGCTCTTGCATAACAGCCTCGGCAGCGGACAGAGCCTCTTCCATCGACGTCCATTCGATGATGTCGGTCCAAACTCCATTCTCGTCTTTGACCAGAAAGCGTCGGATTAAACTGCCGCGTGCCCGAAGCATGCTTTCTGTACCGCGCGCGGCAGCCAGAAAGGTGCTTTCGTCCGATCCGTCGATCAGCTTGAAGCTGACGATCTCCATAACTGGAGACGGGGCCGCTGGCTCATTCTTAGTTGCGCCTGCCGCGTCTGCTGGGGCGTACAAAAGTGTGAAGGATAGGGCGGTCTGTAGTGGTCGAAACATGTCTGTAGTCCTTGATTCGGGGTTTCAATGCCCTCTGCTTACAGACCCCCAACTGACATAAACCTGTCAGTTGTGTTTTGTACTGTCAATTTATCTCTAGTTTTGCCGCGTTCTTGCGGCATTGCGGCATTTCCCGCTTTTCACGGCACCAACCCGCGCCTACATAAACGCTTGGATTTTTACGGAGACCCTAAGTCATGCTGAACAATATTGGCCTTCCCGGCTTGCTTCTCATCGCCGTCGTTGTGCTGGTGCTTTTTGGCCGCGGCAAGATCTCGTCCCTGATGGGTGAGGTCGGCAAAGGCATCACCGCCTTCAAGAAGGGCGTGGATGACGGCAAAAAAGAAATTGAAGAGCAAGCCTCGGATGTTGCGCGCGACGTGACGCCTGAGGACGAAGAAAACAAAGACAAAGCCTAAAGAGCGGGGCGTCCAAAGCCATGGATATCGGCTGGACCGAACTGCTTGTCATTGGGGTCGTCGCGTTGATCGTCGTCGGCCCAAAAGACCTGCCCGGCATGTTCCGCGCCCTTGGCCAGTTCACGGCCAAGATGCGGCGGATGGCGCGCGAGTTTCAGCGCGCTATGGAAGATGCTGCGAACGAAAGTGGCGTGAAAGATACAGCATCCGACCTTCGCGATCTGACGAACCCCAAGAAGATGGGTTTGGACAAGATCAAGGAAGCAGCGAGCAGCTTTGATCCGACCAAACCGAGCGAGTCAGCAAAAAATATAGGTCCTGAGACCGCGAAGCTGGCTGAAGAGCGCGCCGCCGAAGCCAAGGCCGTGCGCGAGGAGCAAGCCCGCAAAGCACGCGAAAACGCCGAAGCGAACGCCGCGAAGTGGTCGAAGCCAGATGGCGATGCGACTGAGGAAGCAGCACCAGAGCCCAGCACTGTGGAAGACGCTCCGAAACCGGAGGCGGGTGGATGAGTGACGTAGATCACGACGAAATGGCGGAAAGCGCCGCCCCGCTGATCGAACATCTGGCTGAACTGCGCACGCGTCTGATCCGGTCCGCACTCGCCTTTATCGTCGGCATGGTGATTTGCTTCACTGTCTGGAACCCGATTTTTGACTTTCTGACTGCCCCGCTTTGCCAAGCTTTGGCTGAGAACGGGCAGGAGGGCTGTGGCCTCATTCTGATCAAACTTCAGGAAGGCTTTTTCGTCGCCATCTCGATCTCGCTTTTGGGCGGATTGGTCCTGTCGTTCCCATTTATCAGCTACCAGCTTTGGCGGTTTGTAGCGCCTGGCCTTTACCGCAACGAGAAGAACGCGTTCTTACCGTTCATGATCGCTTCGCCGTTCATGTTCCTGCTTGGGGCGTCGTTTGCGTATTACATCGTCACGCCTTTGGCGTTCGATTTCTTCCTTGGCTTTCAGCAGACGTCCAGCCTGAATGCGGACGGAGAATTCGAAACGTCCGCCATTGAATTCCTTGGGTCGGTGCAAGAGTACCTCTCGCTGACCATTAAGTTTATCGTTGCCTTCGGGCTCTGTTTTCAGCTTCCAGTACTGCTTACGCTGCTTGGCAAGGCTGGGCTTGTGTCGTCTCGAGGTCTCGCTGACGTGCGCAAGTATGCCGTGGTGGCGATCCTCGTGCTTGCCGCGCTTGTGACACCTCCGGATGTCATCACGCAGGTCATCCTGTTTGTTGTCGTCTACGGCCTTTACGAGCTGTCCATCCAGCTGGTGAAGCGGGTCGAAAAGAAGCGCGTTCAAAAGCTACGCGAAGAAGGTGTCCTTGACGAAGACGAGGAACTTTGGGGCGACGCTGATGAGGAAGACGCAAAGTGAGCGATCCAATGGAGCGGATTGCAGAGGCGCTTGAACGTATGTCACCGGCGCCGCTGGAAGCGCCTGATTTCGACAGTGCGGACGCATTTGTTTGGCACGTGTCGCCGGACCGGCTCGATCCTGTAACCTCGGTCAATCGCGTTGATATCGAATTGCTTGTTGGCATTGACCGGTCGCGGAACACGCTGCTCGAGAACACGCGCCAGTTCGCCCGCGGCTTACCTGCCAACAACGCGCTTCTATGGGGCGCGCGCGGTATGGGAAAATCCAGCCTTGTGAAGGCCGCACACGCGGCGGTTCTGGGCGAAGGGCTTGCGCTCAAAATCGTTGAAATTCAGCGCGAAGATTTGCCCACAGTTGGACGCCTTTTGAACCTTCTGCGTGGCCGCGTTGAGCGGTTTCTGTTGTTCTGTGATGACCTGTCATTTTCGCACGACGATCAGCATTACAAGTCGTTGAAGGCAGTTCTGGACGGCGGCATTGAGGGTCGTCCGGACAACGTGGTGTTCTACGCAACCTCGAACCGTCGCCACCTCATGCCGCGCGATATGATCGAGAACGAGCGCCAGTCTGCGATCAACCCGTCGGAAGCAGTTGAGGAGAAGGTATCTCTTTCCGACAGGTTCGGGCTTTGGCTTGGCTTCCATCCTTGCACACAGGACGAATACCTTGCCATGATCCGGGGCTATTGCGACGCCCATGGGGTTCAGGTGTCCGACGACGAGCTGTGGGCCGAGGCCATCGAATGGCAAGCCACGCGCGGATCGCGATCGGGCCGAGTGGCATGGCAGTTCTTTGTAGACTTGGCTGGCCGCAAGGGTGTTGCACTGTAGATATTGCGCCGCCTTCGGTGTCACAGTGAGGGGGCTTTGCCCCCGCGCGTTCCGCGCTCCCCCCAAGGTATTATCTAAAGGGTGAGAGCGCTTTTTTGTCAGTTCAGGTAGGGCAGCGGGTCGACGCTATCGAAGCCTTCGCGTACTTCAAAATGAAGGAAGCTTGGGGAGGCATCGCGCACTTCGGCAACTTTCTGTCCGCGTACAACGCGATCGCCTTTTTCGACCGTTATGTTGTCGACGCCTGCGTAAACCGTCAGCAGACTGCCTTCGTGGCGAAGTACAAGAATAGGGACTTGATCTGTGTCACGTGTGATTGCGGCGACTGTGCCGTCATCTGCTGCGGCGACCGAGGTGCCCGCACTTGCTGCAATGCCGATACCCTCATTAGCACCTTTCTCGTAAGGGCGTACAATGCGGCCTTGAACCGGCATTCTGAGCCGCGATGTGTCCGAAGAGGCTGTCTGCTGTTCGGAGATATCCGTCGGAGCGGGACGTGACGCCGGAGTTTCAGCGGTTGCTGTGTTCTCAGCGGGAAGAGGCGTTGCAGCAGACGGCGGTGTTGGTGCAAGCGATCCGGTGCCAGGAGCCTCCACAGGGGCAATCGCGGCGACCTCAACTTCAGCCTGTGGTGCTTTGATTGGGATCAGAAGGTATTGACCTTCCCGCAAGGCAAGGTCGGCACCCAACCCATTCCATTCGGCCAAAGATGCGACTGGCACGTCATAGAGACGCGCGATCGAAAACGCAGTTTCACCTGGTTGGACGAGATGACGCGTGGGCTGTTCTATGCCTGACGAGCTAGCAGGCGCACCTTCAGCGCGATCAATTGCGTTACCTGCAATCGATGCCACATCAAACGTTCCAGACCCATCCAATGTGCCTGAGCCAGGTGCGCCAGGAGCGGCCGGCAGAGCGATAATTTCACCCTCCCGAAGGGCCACGTTTTGTGGGATCGCATTGAAACTGGCCAAAGCATCCGGAGAGAGCCCGAGCCGAGCCGCTATTGTGCCTACGGTGTCGCCGCGCCGTGCCACCGCAACTTGATAGTCGGGGTAGGTAATGACGCCGCGCGCGTCCGGAACCGGAGCGCTCAGCACAGCATTGCGTGCTGCATCCGATGTATCGAATTGACCCGCGCTACCGCGAAAATCCGGGTCGAACGACCCAATCGTATCGCAGGCGCTTAGCGCGATCGCCGCAGCACCAAGGCCAACAAGCCGTGTGGGAAGCCGTCTGATTGTCATTGCTCTATCCTCATACTCTGACGCCAGCCCTCTTTTTCGCGGGGCATTTTGCGCCGTTATATCACATCTTATTCTCTATTCCTGACCCAGTCCCTCGACCAATGGAACAAATCGAACCGGGCGCAATTCTTCATAGTCAAAACCAGTTTCCGTGCGTGTCACCTTAATCAAATGCTGCACAGCGTCGGACTGTCCGACGGGTACAATCATGATACCGCCAGTTTTGAGCTGTGCCAACAAGGGTCCTGGGGGGTCTTCTGCCGCGGCAGTCACAAGAATACGGTCAAATGGTGCCTGATCCGGCAAGCCACGGCTGCCATCTGCCGGAAAGGCCGTGATGTTGGTCAGGCCAAGGCGGTCGAACGCCTCCTGAGCCTCACGCACAAGGCGCTTATGGCGGTCCACAGTGTAAACGCGACGCGCCAAATGCGACAGCACGGCGGCCTGATAGCCGGAGCCTGTGCCGACCTCCAAAACCTTGTCGCGGGGCTGAACGTTCAAGGCTTGGGTCATTAGGCCGACGACTGACGGCTGGCTGATCGTTTGACCACAGGCAATGGGAAGCGGCATGTCTTCATAGGCGCGCTCAGCGAACACACCTTTCACAAACGCCCCGCGGTCCACGCGTTCCATTGCATTCAAGGTCGCTTTGTCCATCACTCCGCGCTGGCGAAGGGCGAAGAGGAATTGCATCTGCCGTTCGGCAATATCCTCGGTCATTCCAGTTTGTCCTTAAGGGACTCTAGCGCGTCGTGCACCGTAAGGTCGGCGTGCAGCGGCGTGACCGAAACGTAGCCTTCCAGATTGACCGCCACGTCTGTCCCCGGCGCAGTTGGAATATGTTGCGGACCACCTTTGACCCAGAGGAACATCCGCCCTGAAGGCGACACATGTGGCTCGGTCGAAAACGATGTATCTCGACGATAACCTTGCGCCGCGACCTTCAAGCCTTTGACGTTGGCGGCAGCAACAGGCGGGAAATTTACATTGTAAAAGATGCGGTAGTCGCGATCGTCCCAGATGCCATGGCGCAATAGTCTGCGCACCGTGTCCACGCCGTGTTGAGCCGCCGCCTCAAAAGGGTTGTCGAGCGCATTGTTTTCGGGCCCGTAGTATTGCGAAAGTGCAATGGCCGGCAGTCCCTGAAGGGCGGCTTCCATCGCTGCACCAATCGTCCCGGAATAAAGAACATTCTCGGCGGAGTTATTGCCGCGATTAACACCGGACAGAACCAAGTCGGGGCGGGCGTCCTTCAACACTTGATGGAGACCGGCAAGAACGCAATCCGCAGGAGAGCCTTCAGCCGCGAACCGGCGTTCGGCAAGCTGAATAAGCATCGTGGGATGCGTGTAACTGATGCAATGGCCAACGCCTGATTGCTCAAAGGCGGGTGC
>CAYPVG010000155.1:0-2959 GCA_964414085.1 uncultured Boseongicola sp.
GGGGGCGTACTTGAAAGTGCAGTTTTCGGCATACCGCATCCTGACTTTGGCGAGAGCGTGGTTGCCGCAATGGTTCCTGAGAACGGAGCGAAAATCGATACCGACACGGTCAAAGAGCAGGTCGAAGCGCAACTGGCGCGATTCAAGCACCCGCGGGTCTACGTCACGATGGATGCTTTGCCGCGCAATACTATGGGTAAGGTCATGAAGAATGTTCTTAGCTCGGAATACCAAAACTAGAGCGGATCAAGAGCCACGGGCCAGAGCGGAATCGCATCATGCCACACACGTTTGAATTTGAATGACAGCGGGGGTCGGCTGAACCCAAATGGCCCCGGGGGAGCATTCAAAGTTGGTACTTATCGAAACGTGATTCCCAGACAGAAACGTACGATCACTTCAGAAATTGAGAGAGCGGAAATCTTACTAAAATTTGACATGACGTGGGCTATCGCGTCGATTTATGCTGAGATATCAGTATTATGAGCGAATTCCAGTCCAAACACGTCTTTGTCCTTTTGTGCTGAAAGTTCAGATTTTTTAAAAGAACACCGGCGCAAAAGTGATCGAAAGCTGCGATCACAAGGATAATATCCCGATGACTATCGATGACGCTGCCGCTGCGCCGCGCCGCTCTCTCAGTTTCAGGTCTCGGATCGGATTCAAGCTGCCTGTCATCATGTGCGTTCTCGTTGCCGCGACGATCGTCGTCATGGCTGTTGCAAACTCGTTTCTGACAAAGGCCATCATCACAAGTGCAGCCAGTCAACAGTTGGCCGCAGTTGCAGACATCAACGGAAAGCGCGCTCTTACACTACTGAACAGCATCGACCGAGACCTCCGCCTGAGAGCCGCTGAACCAGCAGTGAGAACCGCCCTCATAGCGCTCGCTGACGGCTATGACTCCCTGGACGACCCTCAAGAGGTCCTGCAACGCGTCTACATCGAAGAAAACCCGAACCCGTTGGGCCAGAAGGACTTGCTCGTCTCGGCAGACACTGGGTCGAGCTATGGGTTCATCCACGCCATTTACCATGGCGCCTTTGATGCCTTGCAAAACGAGATGGGCTATTACGACGTCTTCTTGTTCGATACTGAGGGAAATCTGGTCTACAGTGTGTTCAAGGAAAATGACTTTGCCACCAATATGTTAGATGGCCCTTGGCGCGAGTCTGGTCTTGCGGAAGCTTACAGTCGGGCCATCTCGGCCACGGCAGATCAAGAGACAACGTTCATCGACTTCTCGCCCTATGAGCCGAGCAACTTTGCACCCGCTGCCTTCTTCTCAAGACCGGTATTCAGCGAAGACGGGAACGTGCTCGGTGTACTGGCCTATAAGATGCCCATCCAGCAACTAAACAGCACGCTGAGCGGCATCGCAAATCAGGGTGAAACGGCAGATGGATTTCTGGTCGGCGAAGATCGCTTGCTTCGAACCGATGCGCTGCGCACCGAAGACGACGACACTCTCAAGAAGCGATATGACACTGTTGCAGTCGCTGCAGGCTTGTCAGGCGAAACCGGACTGGTGGGGTACGAAGACCCATTTGGCAGTTCAGTGCTCGCGTCCTACCGACCAATTGAGTTTCTCGACACTAGGTGGGTCGCGATTGTTAAACAGGAGACTTCCGAGCTTTACCAAGGTCTTCCCTGGGCTCTTCGTCGCGCCGTGATCATAGCGATAGTTGTGCTGGCCGTGGCCGCAGCAATTTCCGTCTATGTAGCGCGACGGATTTCAACACCGCTACAGGCGCTGTCTGGTGCTGTCAGCAGAGTTGCAAGAGGTGATTATGAAGTCGACATCCCGGTGAAAGACAGGCCCGACGAACTTGGTGAACTCGCCCGTGCCACAGAGGTTTTCAAAGAGAACGCGAAAGAAAACGCGGACCTTACACTACGACAAGAACAGGCCAACAAAGAGATGGCCGAAATGGCCGCCGAACGAGAGGCTGCTGCCAAACGCGAGGTTGAGCACGCGCGGGAGCGCGAAGAAGCGGATCGCAAGAACGCCGCAGCCCGCGACACCATGATGCGCGATCTTGGAAAGTCCTTTGGCTCTGTGGTCGAAGCAGCAATCGAAGGCGAGTTTTCTCAGCGCGTTCAAGCGAACTTCTCTGATCAAATCCTGAACGATCTCGCAGACACTATTAACAGGTTGTTACAAGTCGTCGACGATGGACTTACCCAAACCGGAGAGGTTTTGGAGCGAGTTGCTGACGGCGACCTTAGCAAACCTATGGACGGCAATTATCGCGGTGCATTTGGACGTCTGCAGTCGAACGTTAATGGCATGATGGGTGCTCTCGGTGACCTTATGGCAGGCATCTCGGGTAGTGGTGCGACTCTTGCGGCCTCATCGGGGGAACTGAAGGAAACCGCTGGTACCTTGTCGAACCGTGCGCAGCAAAACGCAGCTTCTCTGGAGGAAACATCCGCCGCTCTTGAGGAACTTTCGGCAAGCATCAAACAAGTCAGCGGCAACGTGGAGGACGCGAGCCGAAACGCGCAGAATGCTCGTGAAACCGCTCAATCTAGCGAGAAGATTGCCGCCGACGCTGCAGAATCTATGGAACGCATCACGGGGGCATCTTCAGAAATCTCCCGAGCTGTCGGAGTGATCGATGATATCGCGTTTCAAATCAACTTGTTGGCGTTAAACGCAGGGGTTGAGGCGGCACGTGCGGGTGATGCAGGCCGCGGCTTCTCGGTTGTCGCCTCGGAAGTGCGTCAGCTTGCGCAACGCGCCGGCGAGGCGTCAAGGGAAATCGCCAGCGTCATAACGCGGAGCGATGCAGCGGTCGCGGAAGGCGTGGACAAAGTCTCGCATGCCCAAAATTCCTTGGAAAAAATAGCCGAAAGCGTCATCAGCATTTCGTCAGGAGTCGAAGAAATTTCGACGGCGTTCTCAGAACAGGTCAATGTCATTGCTGAAGTGACAACAGCTGTAGCTCAAATCGAC
>CAYPVG010000156.1:0-3095 GCA_964414085.1 uncultured Boseongicola sp.
GGTCAGCTTCATGACCATGTGCAATGGCTGACCGGAGTTCGCGTCCATCGAGATAAACGGCTGGTTGATCTCAGTCTGGCTGGACGAAGACAGCTCGATCTTTGCTTTCTCGGCAGCTTCCTTCAGACGCTGAAGCGCCATCTTGTCTTTAGTGAGGTCCGCGCCGTGTTCCTTTTTGAATTCGTCAGCGAGGTAATTCACGATCCGCATGTCGAAGTCTTCACCACCGAGGAACGTGTCGCCGTTCGTGGATTTCACTTCGAACAGACCATCGTCGATCTCAAGGATCGTGATGTCGAACGTACCGCCACCAAGGTCATAAACCGCGATGGTTTTCGTTTCTTTTTTGTCGAGGCCATAAGCCAGCGCAGCTGCTGTTGGCTCGTTAATGATGCGGAGTACTTCGAGACCAGCGATCTTACCGGCGTCTTTGGTAGCCTGACGCTGTGCGTCGTTGAAGTAGGCAGGTACCGTGATAACGGCTTGCGTCACTTCCTCACCAAGATAGCTCTCGGCGGTTTCCTTCATCTTTTGGAGCGTGAAGGCCGAGATTTGCGACGGCGAGTACTTTTCGCCTCCGGCTTCAACCCACGCATCGCCGTTGCCACCATCTACGATGTTGTAAGGCACGATGTCCTTGTCTTTGGTGACGGCTGCGTCATCGACGCGGCGGCCAATAAGCCGCTTAACCGCAAAGACGGTGTTTTCTGGATTGGTAACGGCCTGACGTTTGGCTGGCTGGCCAACAAGGCGTTCTGTGTCTGTGAAAGCAACGATAGACGGCGTTGTGCGCGCGCCCTCAGCGTTTTCGATGACCCGAGGCTGGCTGCCATCCATGATGGCGACGCAGCTGTTTGTGGTACCAAGGTCGATACCGATGACTTTACCCATGCTCATATCCTCTATTCTGGCGATTTTCGGGACTTTGGCCCGTTATGGCACCAATAAGTCCCATCCCAAGGAATGTGACACCCGATACGGGTGTTCACGGCTTCGTGGGGTATATAGGGAGGTGCAATTGGGGCTGCAAGCCATCGTAGCAGGGGTTTTGCGCTAATTTTTGGGAATCTTTTCAATGGGTGATCTG
Source organism: uncultured Boseongicola sp. (assembly GCA_964414085.1). GTDB lineage: Bacteria > Pseudomonadota > Alphaproteobacteria > Rhodobacterales > Rhodobacteraceae > Boseongicola. The sequence continues at coordinate 1,088 of CAYPVG010000156.1, forward strand.
TTTGCTGGCGGTGACTCCCCGCCGGTTGATCTAAACGGTGTCTCGGTTTGGCCAGGGTGGCTTGATCGCGAGGCTCAGGAAGCCCTTGTCGCTGATCTTAGGAGTGTGGCCGCTGATGCGCCGTTGAGGCACTACACAACACCGCGCGGTTACTCGATGTCAGTAAGCATGACATCAGCTGGCGATGTTGGGTGGATGACGGACAAAAAGGGGTATCTGTACTCGGATCGGCATATGGACGGTGGCGTCTGGCCCGAGATCCCGAAGTCTGTTCTCGCCGTTTGGCGATCGGCGTCCGGTGTGGATCGCGACCCAGATAGCTGCCTTGTGAATTTCTATGGTGAAGGTGCTAAAATGGGCCTGCACCAGGACAAAGATGAAAATGATCTGGAATGGCCCGTTGTCTCAATATCGCTTGGGGATGATGGGCTATTTCGTGTTGGTGGCCTTTCGCGGCGCGATTCTACAAAAAGTCGTTGGCTGCTTTCGGGAGACGTGGCTGTGCTTTCTGGTGAAAGTCGGCTCGCCTACCATGGCATTGACCGCATCAAGTTCCGGTCCAGTGACCTGCTCCCAAATGGTGGACGGATCAACGTGACACTCAGGGTGGCGAAATAGAACAGCACCCCGATAGCAGCTGATGCGCATTGGGGTTTGTGGACCCTGACATAAAGAGATCAACTGAGATCCCGTATGCGCGATCTGACATTCCGTCTGAACAGCCCTCGGTGCGTAGGATCAATTCCAGATCGAGAACGCCGAAGTCATCGGGGAAGAAGGCGCCGGTAAAAACAAACCGGTCACGTCGGTTTCTGGACCGATGGAGCCCAGAAATCACGCCGTCCTTGGACTCCGCATCCTGTGACGAGAAAGTCGCGCGCGGTGGGTCGATCTTTATATTCCAGAATGGCTCTGTTCCAAAGCACTGGCGAACGTCTGGGAAGTGACCCTCTCTCTGACCCGGCTGCCTTGCCAAGAACGCGAGTGATACCCAGCCGGAACCCTCACCGGTGTTCACCAATCCCCACGTCCCAGCATCGCTTGCGGCGATGACCTCGATGTTGTTCGCGTCATGAGGCAAAGTTCCGATCTGCGCAGATTTCATTTCGGGCGCACTTCGAATGTTCAAAACGTCGTCCGGTGCCACGCCTTCAACATCGTAGAGTGCTGGCCACGCGTCATCTGTAGCGAATGCAGGTGATGCAACCAGTAAACAGACTAGGAAAACGCGGATCAACGGGCAGCGTCCCAACTGAGCGATGCGTGCCGAGAGGTGTAAAACACTCCCATGATGCCAATTGCCAAAATCACAACCGATACCCAGAACGGATACATCAGCGACGACTTCAGTGGATTGTAGTTCACAAAAATGAACCCTCTACCTTGGTCGATGATGTGGAACAGAGGATTCCAGTCGAACATTACGATCATATGGGCAGGCAGTGTATTGGCGACGAACATTTTACCAGAAGCGAACATGTTGGCACGGGTGTAAATCTGCATGACAATTTGCGTAAACTGCGGGAACCAAGGCTTAAGCGCTAGCAAAACCAAACCGACACAGCACCCCGAGAACCAAGCAAGGACAAGGATCATCGCGGCGCCGAACGGCTGGTAGATCTCAATTGGGGTCCAAAGGATGTGGTATAGTGTCAACATAATAAGGATGGAAACGGCCTGGACGTAGAGCGCTCCCAGGGCAGCTGCGCAAACGGCCACGACTTGGTTCATCGGCCTGTGTTGCATCATAGGTGATGTTGGCCCTTCGGATCCGACTACTTCTTTCACAGATTTGATGTGCACCATAAAGACAAAGATGCCGGACATAACGTACAGCAAGAAGTCTCCGCGGATTGCTATGCTGCGCAAACCCAGAAGATCGAGAAGCAGAAAGAACGCCGCGACCATTATGACCTTCTGCACGATGTTAAGCCCAATTGCGATCAACGCATCCCTGTGTGTTTTTCTTATTGATCGAACCGCGTTGTGGAAAATGAGCGACCCAAGC
>CAYPVG010000157.1:0-4524 GCA_964414085.1 uncultured Boseongicola sp.
GAATGGATATTCGAACGGCTGTCCTCGTTTGGCGTCAATACAGATCACATTTCAATTTCGAAAGAACCTACCGGCCACGCGATCATCAGCGTCGCGGATGATGGTGAGAATGCAATCGTCATTCTCGCGGGCGCGAACGGCGCCATCGAAAAATCGGAAATTCGCGGTGCTTTGGAAGAGGCTGAACCAGGCGATATTCTGTTGATGCAGAACGAAACGAATATGCAGGAAGAGGCAGCGCTGTTCGCCAAAGACCTTGGCTTAAGAACATTCTATTCGGCCGCCCCATTTGACAGTAATGCTGTCAAAAAAGTTCTGCCAATGATCGATACACTTCTGTTGAACGAGATCGAAGCAGAGCAGCTTCAGGATGCGTTGCAGCAATCGCTCTTCTCCTTGGATGTTCCACATATCGTCGTCACGCTCGGTGGCGATGGTGCGCGTTGGATCGATACGACAAATCATGACAGCTTCGACATTCCCGCGATCAAAGTGACACCTATCGACACAACTGGGGCAGGCGATACATTTGCGGGGTACTTGGCCGCCGCCCTGTCAAAAGGTGTGGTGCCGCGAGATGCGATGCGCCTGGCCAACAAAGCGGCTGCGCTGAAAGTCACAAGAAAAGGGACTGCGGACGCAATCCCTTCACTTTCAGAAGTTGAAAAATTCTAGTCGAACTAGGAATTGGCCTTGGCAAATACAGCCTTATCGCCCCAAAGCTCGATTACGCGCGTGTCGCGACCGCATCCTTTGCGATAAAATTTATATGCGTTTGCTTTGGTTTTTGGACCGCGGCGCGTCATGACAATCCCTGTCTGCTTGTAAAAGTCTTGGTGGTAACCTTCTGCGGGAAAGAAAGTATTGGCATCAAGAATTGGCGTAACAATCCTCTGTCCCAATTCGCGCTCGGCTATTCTGCGGGCACGCTCCGCTGCGCTACGTTCGGCAGCATTCGAAACAAAGACAGCCGTCCGGTAGGCGTCGCCGCGATCACAGAACTGACCTTCGGCGTCCGTAGGATCGATTGATCGAAAAAAAGCGTAAAGCAGCTGATCGTATGTCACTTGATCCGGATGGTACTGAACCTCGACTGCTTCATAGTGGCCAGTTCCACCTGCCTTGATGGCTTTGTAGGTCGGGTTTTCCGTTTCTCCCCCGGTATACCCGGAGACCACTTCGTAAACGCCGCGCAATCTTTCAAAATCTGATTCAACACACCAAAAGCATCCCCCTGCGAAATATGCTCGGCCTTCTGCTTCTGCCTTTGCTGCTCCAAATTGCACGCCGCCGCCAATCAAAATTAGGACGGCGAGAAAAACGCTTTTCAAACAGTTGCTCATGTTCCTAAAGATCATCACTTCCCCCAATGGTGGACAGGAAAATGCCTTCGCTAATGCTTCAACGCAATTCACGGACGCGTGAGAGGATAATCCAAGTGGTATTGTTTCCGCGGCTCGGGGGTTCTAGCGTCGCGCATATGTGCAGACTTTCCTTAACATTGCGTGTTAGCCCAGAACGCATGCACCGACGTAATACCGACGTGATACCGACACGAAACCGATCATGAAGATAGCGATGTGGAGCGGCCCACGAAATCTCTCGACCGCAATGATGTATGCCTTTGGAAACAGGGAAGATTTTGCTGCTTGGGACGAACCATTTTACGCGGCATATCTTCAGGAGACCGGAATTGACCACCCCATGAGGGACGAGGTCATATCCGCACAGGAAACCGATGCAGAAACCGTAGCGAATACGATTTCGGGAACCGTGCCAGGCGAGAAAAAACATTGGTATATGAAGCACATGGGATTCCACATGTGCGACAATTTCCCACTGAACTGGGCAGCGGATTGTGTGAATGTCCACCTGATCCGCCACCCTGTGAGGGTGGTCGCCAGTTATGCCGCCAAACGCGAGTCGCCAACACTACAAGATATTGGTTTTAAACAGCAAATTGACCTGTACAAGCGCTTTCCTGGGCCGGTCATTGACAGCTACGATATCCGTCGCGACTCGAAAGGAATGCTTCAAAAGCTCTGCAATATTATCGGTTTAGACTGGGACGACGCCATGTTGAGTTGGCAATCGGGCCCCAAATCGTTTGATGGCGCTTGGGCCCCGCATTGGTACAAATCGGTCCACAACTCGACAGGGTTCGCTGGCGCCGAGGGCCCATTGCCATCGCTAGATGGCCCGCTGGCGAGCTTGGCCGAAGAAGCAATGCCCTTTTATCGGGAGCTGGAATCTCTAAAGATTCCAGCAGCCTAAAGTAAGCCTATTTCTTCAAACGCCGTTCGCGAGCCGCCAGAAGTTTCAGGCGAAGAGCGTTTAGCTGTATGAAGCCTTGCGCGTCCTTCTGATCATATGCACCAGCGTCCTCCTCGAAAGTCACGTGTGCCTCCGAGTACAGCGAATGCTCTGACCAACGCCCGACCGTGCGCGCCAAGCCTTTGTAAAGCTTAACTTTCACTGTGCCTGTCACGTGCTGTTGTGAATGATCGATGGCCGCTTGAAGCATCTCACGTTCAGGAGAGAACCAGAAACCGTTGTAGATGAGTTCCGCATATCGCGGCATTAATTCGTCTTTCAGGTGTGCCTGCCCACGATCCAACGTGATCTGCTCGATCCCGCGATGTGCCTCCAAAAGAATTGTGCCGCCTGGCGTTTCGTAAATGCCCCGTGACTTCATTCCAACAAAGCGCCCCTCGACAAGATCGAGACGACCAATTCCATGTTTACCGCCGAGACGGTTAAGCTCCGTCAAGATCGTCGCAGGGCTCATTGCAACACCGTCAATCGAAACCGCGTCGCCCTTTTCGAACCCGATCTCAATGAACTCAGGCTGGTCTGGGGCGTCTTCCGGATGGACTGTTCGTTGATAGACGTAGTCCGGGGCTTCTTCTGCAGGATCCTCCAAGACTTTGCCTTCAGACGACGTATGCAGCAGGTTGGCGTCGACACTAAACGGAGCTTCTCCGCGTTTATCCTTCGCAATTGGAATTTGGTTTTTTTCAGCGAAATCAATCAGTTTCGTACGACTTGTCAAATCCCATAGCCGCCAAGGTGCGATCACTTTGATGTCTGGGTTCAAGGCGTAGGCGCTTAACTCGAAGCGGACCTGGTCGTTGCCTTTTCCAGTCGCACCATGAGACACCGCGTCTGCGCCAGTTTCCGCAGCAATTTCGACAAGTCTTTTCGAGATCAGAGGGCGGGCGATAGACGTTCCCAGCAGGTACAGCCCTTCATATAGCGCGTTGGCACGGAACATAGGGAAGACAAAGTCGCGAACGAATTCTTCGCGCAGATCCTCGATGAAGATCTCGGAAACACCGAGCATCTCGGCTTTCTTTCGCGCCGGCTCCAATTCCTCACCTTGGCCGAGATCGGCAGTAAACGTTACGACCTCACAACCGTATTCAGTTTGCAGCCATTTAAGAATGATCGACGTATCGAGGCCGCCGGAATAGGCCAAGACAACTTTCTTTGGTGCGGACATGTCATTTCCTTGGATTTCGCGCGTCAACGCCGAGCCTTTAAGGCGTTTTCTCCAAAGGAACAAGATGACGTTAAGAGCAACTGATGTCGCGCCGCATTACTCTCAGTGTTGAAGGTACGGCCTCAGATCACAGGCTCGCAAGATCATCCGTTTCGCACTCCGTGTCTTCAGGCGCACAGCTGTCCTCTTCGCTAGCTGTCGGATCAACCGTGGCAGTATCCCGGATGGACTGAAGCTCATCTTCGGTAAAGCGGTCTCGGAGGTCCATCAACAGCTGCTCTTCCTCAGCCGTGTAGCCAGTTTCTTCGCTTGGTTCCCCTCCTGGGTTTTTGTTCCAGTACGAAAGAATGGATGCTTCCGCGTCAGCCTCTGCCTGCAGATCGCCCTCAGCTTCGGCCAAAGCAGCGGGATCAGTTTCAGACGGGCGATCCGTCGTGTAAGTCCCGTCAGATTGATATCCCGTCGTAACTATCGCGTCTTCGATTTCTTCGTCCCGGGCAGCGTCGCGAGCATCGTTTATAGCTGTTTGATAGGCGCCTAAAGGATCGGGGTTTCCTTCGTAATCAGTGCCCATTAGAGCAACCTCTAGGGCGCTTTCTGCCGGCTCTCCGCTCGCGTCTTCTCCATAGGTGCTCAGGTAGCTTTCAATCGATTCTATGCGTTCCGCGTCTGCGGCGGTCTCCAAACTGTCCAAGTAACCTTGGACACTTCCAAATTCCATAGCCGCTATGTCAAGCACGCTGTAAGCATTCTCCAGATCGACGATCAGTTGATCGCCCTCGGCGTTCACGGTTGCCGCCATAAGAACCGCCACATGACCAACTGGTCCGTTCGTGTTCCCATTGCGCAGGTGTGCAAGGACTGCATTTACATTGGCATTCAGCGCGCCGTTCATGTTGCCAAGCTCGCTTGGGTGGAACTCACTATTCTTCGCAGGTTTCTTTGAGGCCGCTTTAGCGCTGGCCTGATTGGACGCCTTTGGCTTGCGCTTTTCCTCACCAATCAACACTCCGAAGAGTGTT
>CAYPVG010000158.1:0-2652 GCA_964414085.1 uncultured Boseongicola sp.
CCTCGGTCGCGGCACGCCCGCTGCCATCCCCTCATGGCAAGGACAAAACAACTACGAGACACCAGGCTTTCTGTCGGCCGATCAAATCACACCTTTAGATGCGCAGGCAGAGCGCCGCGCGGCTGAATTAGAAGAGGAAGCAGAACAGAGACGCCTTGAACGGCTCGCGCAAGACCAGGCTTTCTGGGAGGAAACCGGAGCGCAAGGCGACGAAGCAGGCTACCGCGCCTATCTTAACCGTTTTCCTGACGGAGAATTCGCGGATACCGCCCGAGAAGAGCTTGATGCAATAGAACGCCAGAAACGCGCTGAGACGAATTCACGCGACCGGCAACTTTGGGATGAGGCCAGTCAAGAGAACACCATACAGTCCTACCGCGACTACTTAGTGCTCGCCCCGAATGGTGCGTTTCGCGATGAAGCAGCCAACCGCATAGAGGAGCTTGAAGAAGCTTCGCGGCAGTCTGGCGCTTTGCAGCAAGCAATTGCGGAAGAGAATGCGCTGGGGCTTTCGCAAAACACGCGCCGGGTCATTGAAAGTCGACTGGAAAGACTTGGTCTAAAGCCCGGTCGGGTCGACGGAACATTTGACGACGATACTCGCCGCGCGATCCGTCGATATCAATCCGCACGCAACCTTGATGAGACGGGATATTTGAACGAAGCCTTTGTCGTTCAGATCCTTGCAGATTCCGTTAGGTCCATATTCCGCTAGCGACGAGAAGCCGCCCTAAATCTGAAGGACTACTTCTTCGTCTTGTTCATCTTAGAAAGTTGCTCTTGCATCGCAGCAAGTTGAGCACGAATGGCGTCGAGCTCCTCAGCCGGATCCTCGTCTTCGTCCGCGTTGTCATCCTCGGCTTCCTGCGCTGGCCAGCTTGCCCCACCAAATCCGCTTGTCATGGCTTTGACGAACGCTTCTTGCTGAGCCTTCATAGCGTCAAAACCAGGCATGCCAGACATCGGACCAGCCATGCTTTCCATGACTTTAGACTGCCCTTCGCGGAGCATCTCAAAGCTCATCGAAAGAAACTGGGGAACAACCGACTGCGCCTGTGATGTGTAGGACCGCACGAGGTCCGTCAAAACCTCCAAGGGTAGTACGTTCTCACCACGACTTTCGTGTTCGGCAATAATCTGAAGAAGATATTGACGTGTCAGGTCGTCGCCCGATTTCAGGTCAACAATCTGAACTTCTCGCCCCTCGCGAATGAAGCCTGCGATGTCGTCCAACGTCACGTAGTCGGATGTTTCCGTGTTATACAAACGGCGGCTCGCATAACGCTTAATCAAAAGCGGTGTCCCGGACATGAGGCCCTCCCAATAGGCTTGCTGCAGTGCAGATTACGCGCAAGTGCGGGAAAAGCAAAGAAATTGCGTGACCCATTTTGCATCTGCCGCATTTCGGTTCTCAAAACAAAAGGCCCAACCGGTTTGGCTGGGCCTTTTAGACTTTCGAACTGGAACGCTTTAGTGGAGCTTGGCTTCCACTGTCTTCAATGCCTCGTCGAACAAAGCGCTGGAGCGGTCCGCAGTCATGTCGCGGGCAATCACCTCGGAAGCCGTGCCGATCGCAATACGAACAGCCTCGTCGCGAACTTGGCGAACGGCTGAAGATTCGGCCGAAGCGATCTGATCTTCCGCCGCCCGGACGCGACGCTCAATGGACTTCTCAAGATCAAGCTTTGCTTGCTCCGCGGCCTCCGCAGCGCTCACCTTCGCTGCGGCGACGATGCGATCTGCCTGTTCCTGAACATCACGCTGCTTGCGCTCAAAGCTGGCCAGAAGTGTCTGCGCCTCTTCACGAAGCGCGCGGGCCTCGTCGATCTCTGCTTGAATACCTTCGGCGCGCTTATCCAAAAGACCGGTCAGAAGGGACGGAATTTTGAAGTAAACGAGCACACCGATGAAGATCAAGAATGCGATCAGTACGATGAAGTCCGTATTGGAGAGGCTGAAAAACGGCCCCTTTGCGGCGAACGCAGGCGTTGCCGACATAAGCGCGATAAGAGTGATGATCCGTGTCATAACTTACCCTTTCACGCGCGAGTCGACGACCGCGGCAATCGCAGAGCTGTCAACGTCGACACCCATCGATGCCACAACGGCTTCTGCTGTTTCTTTCGCAACGTCGCGAACCGCAGCGGTTGCGCTTTCGCGAATTTCCGCGATCCTTGCTTCGCTTTCAGCCGTCCGTGCTGCAATCTCCGCATCAGCTTTTTGCATCGCGGCATCTATCTCAACTTGAACTTCGGCTTTCGCCTCGGATGCGATACGATTTGCTTCTGCGCGCGCATCGGCCAAGGCCTTTTCATACGCTGCTTCCGCATCTGCTGCTTGCTGCTTCAGCTCTTCGGCAGCCGCGACGTCATTGGTTATTGTTCCCTGACGTTCGGCCAGCACGCTCGCAATGCGCGGCAACGCAATGCGCGAAAGCACGAAGTAGATCACAACCAATGTCACGACGAGCCAGAAAATCTGGTTCGCAAACCAGTCGCCACACAGCGCAGGCATGCCAAGCGCACTACCGCCGGCGTCTACGCAGCTGCTAACGACTTCACTTGTCTCTGTCGCCATAGCGACCTCCTCAAACCTTGTGGGTCTTCCTCGGTGCCCACTTCAGGGCACCGGGGAGCGTAAGGATCGCGGAAG
>CAYPVG010000159.1:0-2653 GCA_964414085.1 uncultured Boseongicola sp.
GGGACCATGGCGACGGCATCCCTGAACACCATATTGCACGACTCACCGAGCGGTTTTACCGCGTCGACACCCACCGCAGTCGTGAAGTGGGCGGAACGGGGTTGGGTTTGGCCATCGTCAAACACATCGTCAGCCGCCATAGGGGCCGTTTACGTATAGAAAGTGAACTCGGTCAAGGGACTGTTTTTACAGTCATTTTGCCCGTTTCTGCCTGGCACCCCGCAGAATAATCCAGATCGGTCGCTGGCTGTCATATAACTTTTACAAAAGCGTCACAAAAGGTTGCAGTCGCGGGCCTAGACGAGCCGCAAGATTTGCCGATCCGCGGCAGATCAGGAAAGACAAAACTTGGGAGTCATGTATGTCCTTTCTCAAACTGAGCGCCTCCACCGTGGCGATCGCTGCTATCTCCGCCACTTCTGCTGCTGCCCGTGACAACGTGCAGGTTGCTGGGTCTTCCACCGTTCTGCCTTACGCCTCCATCGTGGCGGAAGCTTTCGGTGAAAACACCGATTTCCCGACACCGGTCGTTGAATCCGGCGGATCGTCGGCTGGTCTGAAGCGCTTCTGTGAAGGCGTTGGCGAAAACACCATCGACGTTGCAAACGCATCGCGGAAAATCCGCGACCGTGAAATCGCTGCTTGTGCTGATAACGGTGTAACGGACATCATCGAAGTTCGCATCGGTTACGACGGCATTGTATTCGCAAGCCAAACCAATGGTCCTGCATTCACCGCCTTTGAGCCATCTGACATCTTTAACGCCCTTGCACCGAAGGTGATGGTAAACGGCGAGCTGGTCGACAACCCTCACACACAGTGGTCGGACTTCAACACTGACCTGCCAAGCGCTGATATCTTGGCCTTCATCCCAGGCACCAAGCACGGTACGCGCGAAGTTTTCGAAGAAAAGGTTATCGCAGCTGGTTGTGAAGCCACTGGCGCTTTTGAAGCCATGATGGCTGCCGGAATGTCTGAGGACGATGCAGAAGATGCATGTCTCGAGGTTCGCACCGACGGTCGTTCGGTCGACATCGACGGTGACTACACCGAAACACTCGCCTCGATCGACGCAAACACGAACGGTATCGGTGTGTTTGGCCTCGCGTTTTACGAGAACAACCTCGACAAGCTGAAAGTTGCAACGATGTCTGGTGTGGCTCCGTCCACCGACACGATTGCGACAGGCGAATATCCAGTTTCGCGTCCGCTCTACTTCTACGTTAAGGGTGCACACATCGGCGTCATCCCTGGCCTGAAAGAGTATGCACAGTTCTTCGTCGCTGACGAATTGGCTGGCCCGAACGGCCCGCTCGCGCAGTACGGTCTGGTTTCCGATCCTGAGTTGTCCGACACGCAGAATGCGGTCGCTACAGAACAGGCGATGGGTTCTGGCAGCTAAGACGCGAGAAGCGTGTGAATTTCTGACCAGGGCAGCGACGAAGTTGCCCTGGTCTTCTTAACTTAAACGTCTCTGTGAGGGTCCCATGCCGCTAATTTGGCTTTTACTGATCGTTGCGATTGTCGCGATGGTTGGTTTTGTGGTTGGACGCTCTCGGGCTATGGCCAGCGTTGGCGGTGACCGACGTGGGTTGCATTCCTTGCCGATTTACTACGGTGCGAATGCTGCGCTTAAATCTATCGTTCCGGCCGCTGGACTTATTGCGATTTGGTTGATTGCGCAGCCGCTCTATGTTGGCGGCTCCGTCTCTTCGATGATCCCCGATAGTGCCATCGGCGAGGGGTCTTCTCGAGGCCTTGCGATGGCAGAGGTGCGTCGTACGGCGGAAGGCATTTCTAATGCCGTTGAGCTGGGGGTGATGAGCGATGAGTTCGCAGAGGACCCGAACGCGGACATCGCGGAGATTACACAAAGCCTGAAAGATGCCGGACAGATCGTGACGTCCGACATCACTCAGACAATCTGGCTTGCGGCGCAGGAGTATCGCACAGCAAGCGCAACGGGTTATGTCATTATGACTGTACTCGCGATCATCGTGGCTATCGGCGGAGCAGGATGGGGGTTATTCGAAATCAACCCTGAGTTCCGAGCGCGGAATGTCGTTGAGAACGGCGTGCTGGTCTTGCTGATTGCAGCGGCGTCGATTGCTATTTTGACGACGCTGGGCATCGTATTATCCCTTGTTTTCAACACAGTGGAGTTCTTCGGGCTTTATCCAGCGCTGGAGTTTTTCACGAGCCTTGAATGGGCGCCGAGTTTCTCGGGTCGCGGCGGGGCATCCGAGCTCGGTATACTGCCGCTCCTTTGGGGCACGCTGTATATTTCGTTCGTGGCACTGCTTGTGTCTGTACCGATTGGATTGTTCTCGGCGATCTACCTATCGGAATATGCGTCGCCGAAAGTGCGTGCGTTCGCGAAGCCTCTACTGGAGATCCTCGCTGGCATCCCGACCATTGTCTACGGACTGTTCGCGCTGTTGACGGTTGGTCCGCTGTTGGTCAGCGTTTTTGGTGAGGGCGGCATGTTAGGCGTGTCGTGGCAGGGTGGCGGACGCGCGGTCATTACAGCCGGGCTCGTCATGGGCATCATGTTGATCCCATTTGTGAGTTCGTTGTCTGACGACATCATCAATGCTGTTCCGCAGGCAATGCGCGATGGGTCATACGGATTGGGTGCCACGCAGTCTGAGAC
>CAYPVG010000160.1:0-9883 GCA_964414085.1 uncultured Boseongicola sp.
CGGATTGTCGAGTTCTTTGGAAGGGTCAGTTGGACCATTGAGTGACCTCCTTAAGAGCGCTTTCTTCGAGCAGTATGATGGGTTTAGCAAAGATGTCGACGGTATTGCCGCGTCGTCTCTCTGACATTTGAGTGAGGCGCATATCAGACAGCCCCCATGATGACGGCGAGCGCGGCACCTTCACGGATCAGGCACTCGACTGTTTCTGGGCGCGTCGAAATGCGCAAAACGATCTCGGCAGTCGATGCCGTCGGACCGGTGGCTGCGTCGGCAGCCAACGCGAGGATTTCCTGCGCGTTTGCGTTATCGATGATGCAATCGGTGGCCCCTTCAAGTGGCACGCCTGGGAAGCGTTCCTCTAATACTGGGCGCACGGCTTGTTTTGCAGCGTCACGGGCAAGATTGTCTTGCTGCTGAGCGGTACAGGCGGCAAGGGCCAACAGCGTAAGTAATCCGATGCGCTTCATGTTCTGAGCTCCTTTCGGATCATCAGTTTCAGACCGGACCAGATGTCATCCACAGCACAAACCTTCACATCCACGAGGATGTCCTGGAGCGCGCGGTTCCGAATGGTGTCTTCCGTGACATCTGTCGGCACTTTCGACGCTTTCTTGGGCCAGCTCATCCAGATCATGCCGGTTTGCGCAATGCGATCGCGCAAGGCTGGCGTGGCCGCATCGACCGTTGCTGCGCTGTCGGTGAAAAGGTGGAGATAATCGAAATCGCGTCCGGAAATCTCAACCCAGTCGGCAGCTTTCTCGGTGCTCTCAAACTCGCGTTCATCCATCAGCCAGTCGAGGTTTTCCGGCAAAGCAACAAAGCCAACTTTCTGGCCGTCCTTCAGACCAAGCTTCTTGGCCAGCGGTGTGCCGGAATATCCTGCTTGCGGCGCCATCAGAGCTCCAAAGGCCGAATTGGGGGCTGGCCGGTCTTTTGCTCAACGCAATCGACGTAGACCTGCTCCGGATCTTTGCCGGTCAGGAAGTCGGACGTGATCCCAATCGAAATCCCACTCGTCACACGACCGTCGCTGTTGACACCGATGCCGAATTTTCCGGTTGGACCCACCGCCTCGCGCGCACGGTCTTCGCACTGCTCGGCAGCGCGCTCCGGCGAGATAGGGCCGCAGGCGGTCGCGACAAGCGTAGCGCATATGACGAGAGCGCGGATCAATAGACCCGCGCTTTTGGTGCGATCTTCTTCAGATCGATGCCACCTTCATCTTCGTTGGTCAGCGGATCGAGGTGGACCGGGCGATAGGACAGATCGACCTTCTCCCCAACGCTCGCGAGCGAGTGCTTGCGCCACTCGGTATCGTCGCGATCCGGATAGTCCTCGTGCGCATGTGCGCCGCGGCTTTCTTTCCGGGCCTCGGCACTGACCACCGTGGCGAGCGCATTTGGCAACAGGTTCGACAGCTCCAGCGTTTCCATCAGGTCCGAGTTCCAGACCAGCGAACGGTCGGTGACCTTAATGTCATCGAACTTGCCAGCCACGCCGTACATCTTTTCGACACCCTCCGCCAAAGTCTTGTCTGTGCGGAAGACCGCGGCGTCGGCCTGCATCGTCTTCTGCATTTCCAGGCGGAGCTCGGCCGTGGCCGTGTCGCCATCGGCGTGACGCAGCTTGTCGAACCGGTCGAGAGCGGCATCGACGCTGGCTTGGTTGAGCGCCGGGTTGCCGGAAGCACGGTCCACGACCTGCCCGGCTTTGATGCCTGCGGCCCGACCAAACACAACTAGGTCGATCAGGCTGTTCGAGCCAAGACGGTTGGCGCCGTGAACGCTTGCGCAACCGGCTTCGCCAACGGCCATCAGTCCAGGCGCAATCCGGTCAGGATCATCAGCGGTCGGGTTCAGCACCTCACCCCAATAGTTCGTGGGAATACCGCCCATGTTGTAATGTACGGTCGGCAGAACGGGGATCGGCTCTTTCGTCAGATCGACACCAGCAAAGATACGGGCGCTTTCCGAGATACCGGGCAGACGCTCGGCCAGTGTTTCGGGCGGCAAGTGGTTCAAGTGCAGATGAATGTGGTCGCCTTCGGCCCCAACACCGCGACCTTCGCGGATTTCCATGGTCATGCAACGGCTGACCACATCGCGGGACGCGAGGTCTTTGTATGTTGGCGCATAACGCTCCATAAAGCGCTCGCCTTCGGAGTTGGTGAGGTAGCCGCCCTCGCCGCGTGCACCTTCGGTGATGAGGCAACCGGATCCGTAAATGCCGGTTGGGTGGAACTGCACGAACTCCATGTCTTGAAGCGGCAGACCCTGACGCGCGACCATGCCGCCACCGTCTCCGGTGCACGTATGTGCAGAGGTCGCCGAGAAGTACGCCCGGCCATAACCGCCCGTCGCCAACACTGTCATTTTGGCTGAGAATACGTGGATCGACCCGTCTTCGAGGTTCCAGGCGACAACACCCTGACAGGTGCCGTCTTCAGCCATGATCAAATCGGTCGCGAAGTATTCGATGTAGAACTCGGCGTTGTTCTTCAGGCTTTGGCCATAGAGCGTGTGCAAAATGGCGTGACCCGTCCGGTCCGCTGCAGCACAGGTGCGCTGCACAGGCGGGCCTTCACCGAACTCGGTCGTGTGTCCACCGAACGGACGCTGGTAAATTTTGCCCTCTTCGGTCCGTGAGAACGGCACACCATAGTGGTCCAGTTCATAAACCGCTTTCGGGGCTTCGCGGGCGAGGTACTCCATTGCGTCCGTATCGCCAAGCCAATCCGACCCCTTTACAGTGTCGTACATGTGCCATTGCCAGCTGTCCGGGCCCATGTTGCCAAGTGAGGCAGCGATCCCGCCCTGCGCGGCCACCGTGTGGGAACGAGTTGGGAAGACCTTGGTGATACACGCGGTCCGCAGGCCTTGTTCAGCAATGCCGAGTGTGGCGCGCAGCCCAGCGCCGCCAGCGCCGATCACAATGCAGTCGTACTCGTGGGTTTCGTATTCGTAAGCAGCCATGTTGGAATTTCCTTAAAGCGCGAGGCGGGCAATGGCGAAAACGCCGGCGGCGGAAGCGCCATAGGACACGATAGCGGTCGCAACCAATAGCGCCTTGCGTGTCAGACCACCTGTGTAGTCCTCGATCGTCGAACGCACACCATTGTTAAAATGGTGAAAGCCGAGGAGGATCGCGAGGATGGCCACAATGGCCGGGAAAGGACGCGCGTAATACGCCGCGATCTCTTCATAACTTCCGCCCAGTGCAGACCCGAAAGTGAAAAGAAACAGCGGCATCACAACAATGAGCGCCACCGAAGACATCATCATTGAGATATGATGATGGGTGCCTTCCTTGGCCGATCCGAGCCCGTCTGCGCGTTTGCGATCTGTTAGAAATGCCATCGTGCTCTCCTTAAATCGCCAGCGCCGTCAGAACGGCCAGAATAACTGATCCGCCGACCATGCCCCAACCGAGCTTCTCAGCGAACTCGACATCCATGCTGCCGCCGTTGTCCCAGTAAAGGTGCCGTAAGCCACCAAGCGTGTGGTACCAAAACGCAATCAAAGACAAGAACAGCACAAGGTCGCCGAACCATGAGGTCAGAACTCCGTTTGCGGTCGCAAAGGCCTCAGGTGACGTTGCCGCAGCCAGGAACCACCAGACGATGAGCAGAGCAGCAAGAAGCAACCCGATGCCAGTGATGCGAATGAAGATCGATGACATGGACGTCATCTGTGGTCTATAATACGGCCCTATCATAAAGGGCGACAGGGGGCGTTTCCCCCGATTTACATCGGCCATATCCGGCTCCCATTCGGTCTTTTCTGTATGCCTATCAGAATATTCTGACTTGTCACCTCCACCAAAGCCGCAGCGCGGCATTTCGCCCGGTTTCTCGTGAGATTCCGCCCATATGTGATCACAGATTTTTAGACTGTGATCACAAGCTGCCGGTAGCCTGCTTATTTTAGCTCGTCCAGAACGTCAGAGATATTGGTATTGTAGGTAAATTCGATCATCTTCGTCGCGCCTTCTACGTCTGCCGAGATCAAAAGAACGGCCATGGGAGTCTCGTATCCCTTTGGGAAGAAGAATATCAAATCCTGTGCAAAGGATGGGTTTTCCCGGCGCTGAAGAACAGTCACGCAGCGATCAAAACCGTCGGGAAAGGTCGATTCAAGTGGACCGAAGAAGCTGTCGTAGTTCTCTTCAAGGTCGGAGAAGTACGGGCCCGCTACATTCACAAACGAACGGTAGTCGGCATTCAGAAGGGCTGCCTTCGCGGTCTCCAGCAAAGCAATGTCGTCATCTTGATCGGGTCCGCAGGTGCCTGCGAAGGCCGGAGCGGCAAAAACTGAGGCACACGCGAGGATAACGAGCAACGGTCTCATACCGGCATCAATGCCCAATAGTCGAGGTCAAGCAACACCCCCCCGGCATATTTGCCGTCTTCCGATCTCAGCGCGAACGTCTCGGTTTCCGCGCGGTGTGCAACCATCCGCAATCGGATAGCCCCAACGCCCGGAGCACCGGTATCTGCCTTGTCGAGAACTTCTGACCACGCAGCAATCGTATCGCCAGCAAAACAGGGTGCTGCATGGCTGCCGCCGTTCAATCCTACGATCAACTGCGCATTTGCCAGACCGTTGAAGCTGAGACTCCGCGCCATGGAAATCACGTGCCCGCCATAGATCAGCCGCTTGCCATCTTCCCGGTTGGTCGCATCAAAGTGCACCTTGGCCGTGTTCTGCCAAAGCCGCGTGGCCATCATGTGCTCTGCTTCTTCAATGGTGACGCGATCAACGTGATCAATCTTCTCGCCAATCTCATAGTCACCCCAGCGATGCGGCTCACCCGCTGCTGCAAAATCATAATTCGAGAAGTCCAATCCACCGGGAATACGTAGCGAGTCCGCCGGAAGAGGCGCGGAAAGCTCTGGCAGTACTGTTTCAGGTGCGGGCGCATCAGCCGCCCCCTTCCGCACCATGACCCAACGGACGTATTCAAGGACAGCCTCACCCCGTTGATTGCGCCCCGTCGTGCGGACCCAGACAACACCAGACTTCCCGTTCGAATTCTGCTTCAAGCCGATCACTTCGGACGTCGCGGACAGCGTATCGCCTGGGTGAACAGGTGCCAGCCACCGGCCCTCAGCGTAGCCCAGGTTTGCGACCGCGTTTAGAGAAATGTCAGGGACCGTTTTCCCGAACACCGTGTGAAACACCAGAAGGTCATCGAATGGTGCGCCAGGCATACCGCAGCGACTAGCAAACTCGGCCGAGGACGCCATCGCGTGTCGCGCGGGATAAAGCGCATGATAAAGCGCCTTCTCACCGCCTTCGAGTGTGCGCGGCACCGCGTGTTCAATCACCTCGCCGACGCGATAGTCCTCAAAAAAACGGCCCGGATTGGTCTTCATAGATGTCAGCCCCCGAATGGGAAATAGCCAAGCCAGGTGTGCACCCCGGCGATGACGCCATAGATAACAAGCGTGATGACCAGAAGGCGAATGTCGCCTGCCGCTGATCCGCCTTCATAGGGCGTGTAATCTGGCTCAGCCCGGTTAATCAGGATCATTTCCGCCACCGCCCAGATCGCAAGCCAACCGAACAGAACGAGAGACGCGGTATCCCCATTCACCAAAAGGTGTGCCGCGGCCCAAACAATCACACCTGTCAGCATCGGATGGCGCATGTGCTTCCGCAGCCGGCTTTTGGACGATCCCAGCCCGAAAAGCGCCACGGCAGCAATCATCATCAGGTTATTGACACCGGTCGTCGCAACGGATCGGCCCCAAAGGAAATCTGCAGGAGCAGCGCGATACCCCATCACCATCAGCACCACGGACAAAACCAGAGCAAGCGCAATGACTCCTTTGGAGGCGTCCCCCATCTTGTCTTGCATGAACGCGCGGCCTGTTGGCACGACGCGCTTGAAGAAGTGGGCAGCCGACCAAAGCAGCAGGCCAAGGATTAGAAGGGTCATAACTTAAGCTCGCTTCGCTATGGCGTCAGCGCGGGCAAGTGTCTGACGCGCGGTTTCTATGTGCAGGTTTTCGACGATCTTCCCGTCGACCACTGCCACACCTTCACCTCGCGCCCGCGCCTCGTCAAATGCTGCCATCTGGCGACGCGCCAGATCAATCTGATCCTCAGTCGGCGCAAAGACCGCGTTTGCGATCTCCAGTTGCGCCGGATGGATCAGCGTTTTGCCATCCATGCCCAGCGCCCGACCCTGCTCGCATTCCGCACGCAAGCCATCTTCATCCTTGAACGCGTTGTAGACACCATCGACACAGGCAATACCCGCCGCTCTCGCTGCCATCAGACACATCTGAAGTGCCGTCATCATTGCGGACCTGTCGCCACCCGTTGCACAGCCGATGTCTTTGGCAAGATCGTTGGTGCCCAGAATAAAGCCGCCCACTCCAGACGCGTCAGCAATCGACAAAGCGTTCAACACACCACGCGGCGTTTCCATCATGCACCAGATCGGCAGGTCACCAGTAATGGCCTTCAAGGTCGCGAGTTGCTCCGGACCATCGACTTTCGGAAGCAACACTGCGTCGCAATCCATCGAGGCAACAGCCTTGGCGTCGTCCTCTCCCCATTCGGTGTCCAGACCATTGATACGAACAATTCTGGCGCGGTGGCCGTAGCCGCCTTTCGCAAGCTCCTCTGCCAAAGTGGCGCGAGCGGTGACTTTCTCATCCGGCGTCACTGCGTCTTCCAGATCGAAGATAATCGCGTCGCAATCAAGCGTCCGTGCCTTGTCCAGCGCGCGCACCTTAGATGCCGGAATATAGAGAACCGACCTGTAAAGCGCTGTTGTGTCCCCCATGATTCGCCTCGCAAAGTAATAAAGTTGCGCGGAACCTGCATATTTGCGCAGCATTCCGCAAGCCTTTTTGCTGCATTGCAGCGCGTCTTTTTGCAGTTGCGTGATAGAACGTACGGTCCGTTAACCATTTTTTCCGCTCACGCCCTGAGGGTTCTGGTCGCTTCAAAGGCCAGGATTTCGGCCTTTCCAATATAGTTCGAAAGGATATGGACATGCCCCGATTTCTTGCGCTTTTTGCAACTCTCTTCAGCCTCTCCGCATCGGCCGCTCAGGCTCAGAACAATTGTGCGCCACGCGCGGTGGTCTTGGACCACCTCGCACAGAATTTCGGCGAAACGCGTCGATCGATTGGCCTTGGACAGGATGGTCACGTGATCGAAGTGTTTGCGTCCGCCGACAGCGGCACATGGACCATCACGATCACTCTGCCTAACGGGCTGACCTGTCTCGTCGCGTCTGGCGACGCCTTCGAAGCCGTCGCCGAAACACGCGCGCCGGACGGTGTCGCCGGCTAAGTCACGGCATCAAAAATGAGCTTCGTCCCGGTCATAACCAAAAGGACGTAAGTGATTGCGAAGAACAAGCGTTCCGGCACAAGCCGGTGCGCCTTGATGCCAAGCCAGGCACCGAACAGCGCCGCCGGGACAAGATAAAGCCCCGTCGTAAGCGTTTCGACCGTGAAAATCCCAAGGAATGTGTAAGGAATAGCCTTGAATATGTTGACTGCCCAGAAGGTGATGACAGTTGTTGCCTGATAGGTCGTCTTCTGCAAATTCCGCGCCAAAAGATACACCGCGACAGGCGGCCCACCGGCGTGACTCACAAACGATGTGAAGCCAGCCGTCATCCCAGCGAACCTGCCCACCCAAGGCGAGAAAGGTCGGTCGGGGATACGGATCCAGTTCGCCGCGCGCGCAAGCTGGAACGCCACAAACGCAAGTGAGATAATTCCAAGGAATAGCCGCAGCATATCGGCATCTGCCCACTGCCAAAACAGCGCACCAAGAAGCACACCAGGCGCTGCACCAAGGATCAAAAGCCGCGCGTCCGGCCAACTCCACTGCTTCCAATAGGGCTTTAGTGTCGCAGCATCGACCAGCATCAGAAGCGGCAACATTAGGCCCACGGCAAAGGCCGGATCGACGATCAAAGCCATGAGCGGGCCAGCGACAAAGGCTGCGCCAGACCCAAAGCCACCCTTAGAAAAACCTGCAAAAATTACGGCCGGAATGGCCAACATAAAAAAGGTAAGGTCGAGCGTCACTTCGAGCCTCCAGTAAAAATTTCTGTGGCGACGCTAGCGGCGAGACTCCTCTATGGGAAGGAACACTTCGTCGCACATGGGCTTGCACCCGGTCGTTTCAGTGGATACCCATCGGCCCCGAACCGCTAACCCACTTTCGGATCGGAGACCATTCCTCATGTCCAGACCAAAGATTGCGCTGATCGGCGCAGGCCAGATCGGTGGCACACTCGCCCACCTTGCCGCAATGAAAGAGCTCGGCGACGTCGTTTTGTTCGACATCGCGGACGGCACCCCACAGGGCAAAGCGCTCGATATCGCCGAAGCTGGCCCATCCGAAGGCTTTGACGCCGCACTCAAAGGCACCACCGATTACGCTGACATCGCAGGTGCCGACGTTTGCATCGTCACCGCCGGTGTGCCGCGCAAACCAGGCATGAGCCGCGACGATCTTCTGGGCATCAACCTCAAAGTCATGAAATCCGTCGGCGAAGGCATCAAAGCCAACGCACCGAACGCATTCGTGATCTGCATCACCAATCCTCTCGACGCGATGGTTTGGGCGCTCCGTGAATACTCCGGACTTCCTCATGAGAAGGTCTGCGGCATGGCGGGCGTTCTTGACAGCGCACGCTTCCGCCACTTCCTCAGCCTTGAATTCGACGTATCCATGAAAGACGTCACGGCCTTCGTTCTCGGCGGTCACGGCGACACGATGGTGCCGTCCGTTCGTTATTCGACGGTCGGCGGCATTCCTCTGCCTGACCTTGTGAAAATGGGGTGGACCACGCAGGAGAAACTCGACGCAATCGTTCAGCGGACCCGTGACGGTGGTGCTGAGATCGTCGGCCTTCTGGGCAACGGCTCCGCTTACTACGCACCGGCCACCTCAGCGATCGAAATGGCCGAAGCTTACCTGAAAGACCAAAAGCGTCTTCTGCCCTGTGCAGCCTATGTCGACGGAGCCCTTGGCCTGAAAGGTATGTACGTCGGCGTGCCAACCGTTATCGGCGCCGGCGGTGTCGAGCGCGTGGTCGACATCGAACTTTCTAGCGAAGAGCAGGCTATGTTCGACAAATCTGTCGACGCTGTGAAAGGTCTGGTCGACGCCTGCAAGGGCATCGACAGCGAGCTGGGCTGATAGATGCCAATATTGCCGAGCGTCGCTTCGCTTTGGATTGGTCCAAAGCTGGAGGCGCTCGAGCAACTTTGCCTTAAATCGTTTGTCGATGCCGGGCACCCCGTAACGCTTTACACTTACGATGACGTTGACGGTGTGCCGGATGGTATCACCGTTAAAGATGCGTCCAGCATCCTCTCTGGCGACGACATAGCGGTAAACGCCAACTTCAACTCTCCGGGACCGCATGCGGATCGCTTTCGGTATCGCATGCTTGCAGAGACAGATCACATTTGGGTAGACAGCGATGCTTATTGCCGAAAGGCATTCCCAGATATCCCCTATGTTTTTGCAAGCCATCACAAAACGCTGTTGGCCAATGGTGTATTGAGGCTTCCGAAGGAGAGCCCTGCACTAGCTCGGCTAATAGAATTCACTGCAGACCCGTATCCAGTTTTGCCTTCAGATTTTTACTGGAAAGAAAGATTAAACGTTGAACATCAAAGGCAGGTGGCGGATCACGGCGCGAGACACATAGGTGAAATGCGCTGGGAAACCTGGGGCCCAGACGCTTTGACGTATTTCCTCAATCAAACAGGAGAAGACCGACACGCTCTCGAACGGCACATGCTGTATCCTCTTACTGGCAGCGAAGCCAAAAGAACACTTCTGAGACCTGGGCGGGCCCAGATTAGCCTACCTGAAGACTGCATATCCATTCACTT
>CAYPVG010000161.1:0-2870 GCA_964414085.1 uncultured Boseongicola sp.
CCTTGATGTACGGTCAAGCTCTTGGGCTTCGGCTTGCGGGCGAGGAAAAAGGGCCACGCCGAAGCGGCGTGGCCTCCTAACTTTTTGACGGGATTACTCTACCAGAGCGAGCTCCCCTGCCCAGAAATGTTGATGTAGAGATAATCGCGGGCCTTGCCGTTTGAAACCATCGCGTTTACCCCGTGGTAGCTGTTGTTGCAGCAGGCAAACCAAACGCCCATGTTTTCCTTCGGAGTCAACGTTGCAACCACCGGCGCATCTTCCGGGCGCGGGTGACGCTCGTAATCCTTCATGGCCTTCTTCTCGACATGTTTGTGAAGCGTGAGTGTGCCGCCTTCGATACCTTCTTTCTCAGCATCGACGAAATAAAGCACCAGTGAACATAGTCGGTTGGGGCGATCACAGTGTACCGCTTTGTTGTATCCCTTCATGGCCTTGTGGATGTCGAGCCGGGTGAAGAGATTGACCTCGCCAATCGACCGGTTGCTCCGAAACCCCCGCATCAGGCTGTTGTATCGGTCCCGCAACGTCGGACGCGCCGTCATGCTCTCGCGTCTTTCAACAAGGCCACGGTCATAATTGGTAGACTGGATGTCCGCACGACAGCCAAATTCCTCAAGGTGCGGCCCAAAGCATTCCAAAAAGACGTCCACAAAGGCTGTCGAGTTGATCCAGGCGTCAAACTCGGCCCAAGCATCGGACGTCGCGATCAGACGATCATATGTCATGTCACCGCGATAGATATCAAATCCCTGACCGGTGCGGCTACCGCTGAGGCCCGTTACGTTCTTCTGGTCTTCAAAGAATGCCTCTGTCGGGTAATCGGCACGAAGCCTGCTATAGAGTTCGCGATTCAGAAACTCTTCCGAGATAACGTGCGGAAACGGGTCCGTTTTCACGTCCGCGCGCGCAACATTGAAGATACTTCTGTTTGAAATCTCGCGGCCGTGCGAAATCTCATTGGCGGTTACATGCAACACGAGATAACCCCTCTCCACCCGGTCACGGCTAACCCATACAGGATATCCAACTCTTTTGGTATTAATCTAGGAGTCAGGGCGTCGAGTTGCGCGTTATTGATACGAATTTCGAAACAAACCAGGCATTTGCATGTCTTTATCAGATAATGGTGAAATCCCCGTTGAGGCGAATGGTTCTGGCCAGGTAAGCGTTGTAATCCCAACGTACAATCGTGCAGCATTCTTGAGCGAGGCCATCGACAGCGCCCTGGCCCAGACAGGAGTCGATTTGGAAGTCATCGTTGTTGATGACGGATCCACCGATAGCACCGAAAGCGTGGTCGCTTCCTATGACGCTGGCCTCGTACTCTATATCCGTCAGGAGAACTCGGGCGCTTCGGTTGCGCGCAACACTGGAATCTTCGCAGCCAGCAAACCCTGGGTCGCGTTACTGGATTCCGATGATGTTTGGTTGCCCGGCAAGCTTGCACGGCAATTTCAGGACCTCTCTCAGAATCCAGATGCGATCGCGCACATCACAAATGTTGAGATTAACCGCCCCGGGTTAGAAAAAACCGATCTCATTTCACATCGCGGGATCGAAGCCATGTTTTCAACTGGCCAAGTATTGCGACTCGACACACCACTGGCCTTCAACGTCCGTCACAATTTTGCACGCCTACAAAGCCTATTGGTGCGGAAAGATGCGCTGGTACGAGTAGGCGGATTCGGTGTCAGCACGCAGTATTTCAACGACACCGAACTTGCGAACCGAATAGCACTTGAAGGTCCATGGCTCGTGTCCCCCGAAGTCACAGTGCGCGAGATACGACGCGACGAGGCGGAGATCGGCATTGGGACACGCCGGTCAAAGGAACTTGAGCTCGGATACGAAAGCCTGTCTTCGCAACTCGTCGCCATAAAAGAGAGATCGCTTTCGAAAGAAGAACTGACCGTCGTACAAGAGAAAATCGATCTCTACGCCGGCTTGGCAGCCCGGGAGTGGTTGCGGAAAGGAAAGCTGACTGAAGCACGTGCGGCCTTGGCTCCGGCACGCGTGGTCCGGCCACTTCTGCGCCTGGCTTTGATGCCGGGTCTTGGCTCGTTGATCAGACCGCTTTTGCGCTGAGACTGACTGCGGATGAACTCCTCCGCAGTGGGTGCTTTATTCGTTTGCACCTGCGAAACTACAGATCATGCCCACATGCGCGTCAAACCACTCGTCGTCAAGCGGCTGTCCAGACATGCACTTGCGGAAATAGGGAACTGAAATCGCCATCTCAATCAGCTGCTCGATTGGAGCATCATTTCTGATTTCACCGCGCTCCAATGCCAAATCAAATGCGGATCGCACGTTCGCACTTCTGGCTTCAATCCATTGATGAAGCAGAGCTCGCGTTTGGTCGTCCAACGCTGCAGTGCCGATGACCTGCGGTGCAATTTTTCCCCAAGGACTTTCGTTTAGTGCAGAAACGAGTGTGCCAAGAATCCATTTTAAATCCTTATGAAGCGGCCCATTTGTCGGTTCCTGGCGCGTTCCTCCTCGAGTCGCACGAGCGAACGCAGCGTTTCTTAAGTCTTCGAGTTTTGGCCAATGACGATAGAGCGTGCTCCGCGAAATTCCACTGCCCCGGCAGACGTTTCCATGGGTCACGGCAAGCACACCTTCGGCTTCCAGCAAACACAAAGCGACTTCCATTGCGCGCTTTTGCGTGGCGTCAAGTCTGGGATCAACGAGCTTTTCCATGGGTCGATTGGTACTCGAAAACGAAGCCAATTAAAACAGTCTGTACTTGAGTAGTACAATTTGTTGCATAGCAGTACATACTGTCTTATAGCCGAATGCAATCTAGCTCCATAATCGTATTTTGAGCCCGACTACGTAAAGAAGGATAGTACAATGACCCAAGC
>CAYPVG010000162.1:0-2760 GCA_964414085.1 uncultured Boseongicola sp.
TGCAGTATCCGACGCCAAAACGTAGGAGCGCATCATCAGTAGGCCGACGGTGGCGACAGGTTTTGGGGGTTTGGGGAGTTCGGCGGCGCTCGTTGTAATGCGAGCGGGTAAATCGGGGTGATAAAGGCCGACATCGGGGTAATCGATGGGGTCTTTTGCGCCAGTTGACGTCCAATCCTGGCCCGTTGCGTAACGTGAGAGCAAGAAACGGACCATTTGCTCGACGTTGTCGTCGGAACCGCCCAGCCAGTACTGCATGGTCAAGAACCATGCGCGGAGATCCTGCGCCTTTCCCGGGATGAACCTTAGAATGCGGGGCAGGCGGCGCAGAAGTTTCATCTGCTTTTCGCCGGATGCGCCAGAAGGCTTCGACGAACCACGCAGCTTCTTCATCAAACGCATCGCAGCGGATGCTGGCTTTGACATGTCGAGGTCGCCCATTTTTGTCAGGCGGACGACTTGGCTGTCGGCGATGACACCGATGAAGGCGTCGGCACGGTCACTGGCCTCTTCCAACTCGGGAAGGATGGCTTTGATGTGCTCTTCGATGAAAAGAAGGTTGGCGACGACGATGTCGGCGTTGGCGACGGCCTCTTTTGCGTCTTCTAAAGCGTCAGGGTTTTCGGCCCATTCTGCCGCAGCATGTACTGAAACGGTCAACCCGGGGAACTCAGCAGCCAGCCGTGTTTCCACACGCGCGGCGGGGCCTGCCGCGTGGGCATCCAGGGTGACGATAACCACCCGATAGGACGATATCAGGCTGTCATCGCGCAAAGTGGGCTTTCGCTTCGTAAAGAGTGTCGATTGAGATTTCGGAGACGCCGCGTTCGGTTGCAAAGGCCTCGGTGTTGCGTTTGGCTTTGCCGCGCACGAAGAACGGGATTTTCTTGAGTTCTTGCTCGGCTTCCTTGAGCCAAACGACCACATCGCTGCCGGTGGGGACAGGCGAGTCTATAGGCTCTGGCGTTGCACCGATCTCGCGCGGGGCGTGGCCGCCGTGGTGAGAGGCACCAGCGTCGTCGTGGAACTCGAAATCTTCGCGGAACATGGTGAGCAGGTGCTCTTCAAGACCCATCACGAGCGGATGGACCCATGTGTCGAAGATAACGTTCGCGCCTTCCCATCCGGCTTGCGGGGAGTAGCGGGCAGGGAAGTCCTGCACATGAACAGGTGCGGATATGACGGCGCAAGGAATGCCTAGGCGTTTGCCAATGTGGCGTTCCATTTGCGTGCCGAGGATGAGTTCCGGCTGAAGCCGTTCTATGGCTTGTTCGACATCGAGATAATCATCGGTGATGAAGGCCTCGACACCATAATCTTTGGCAAGGCTGCGGATGTCGCGTGCAAACTCGCGGTTGTAACAGCCGAGGCCACAGACTTCGAAGCCCATCTCTTCTTTTGCGATGCGTGCGGCGGTTTTGACGTGCGTGCCGTCGCCAAAGATGAAGACGCGCTTGCCGGTTAGGTATGTGGAATCGACCGACGCTGAATACCACGGCTGACGCAGGCGACTTTCGTCGCTTTGTGCCGGCAATCCGGTGATCTGGGCGACTTCTTCTATAAAATCACGGGTTGCACCGACGCCGATGGGTACGGTTTTCGTGTAGGGCTGGTCGTAGGTGCGCTCCAGCCAACGCGCCGCAGCTTCGGCGGTTTCCGGATATAGCAGTACATTGAAGTGCGCGGCGGGGAGTTTCGCGATGTCAGCCGGGGCGCTGCCCATGGGAGCGACCACGTTTACGTCGATACCCATATCGTTCAGAAGTGAGGTGACTTCTACTATGTCGTCACGATGGCGGAAGCCGAGGCCAGTTGGACCGATGATGTTGGCGGTGATGTTTTCCGTCTTGTCGCAGGGCCTGGCGACGGTGCGGACAAGTTGGAAGAACGTCTCATCCGCTCCGAAATTTTCTTTGCGTTGGTAAGAGGGCAGTTCCAATGGAATGACCGGGATTGAGAGGCCTAGTGCATCTGCGAGCCCGCCGGGATCGTCCTGGATGAGTTCCGCGGTGCAGGATGCACCGACAACCAACGCTTCAGGTTGATATCGCTCGACGGCTTCTTTGCAGGCATCTTTAAAGAGTGTCGCGGTGTCCGAACCGAGATCGCGGGCCTGGAATGTGGTGAAGGTGACCGGCGGGCGGTGGTCCCGGCGTTCGATCATCGTGAAGAGAAGGTCTGCGTAAGTGTCGCCTTGCGGAGCGTGAAGGACGAAGTGCACCCCTTTCATGCCAGTGACGACCCGCATGGCGCCGACGTGGGGCGGGCCTTCGTATGTCCAAACGGCGAGTTTCATTCTGCGGCCTCCAATCGGTTTGGATGGCTCGCAAGGAGACCGCGACGTCTGAGAGGGCGCGTGAAGAGTTCTGCGAGGTCGCCGGCTTGTTCGTAGAAATGCACAGGCGTGAAGACCAACTCGATGGCCCACTTCGTCGTTAGACCAGCTGCTTCAAGCGGATTGGCAAGCCCGAGACCGCAGACCGTGAGGTCGGGATTGGCCGCCTTTACGCGATCCAATTGCAGATCAACGTCCTGGCCTTCGGAGATCTGAGGACCGGGGGTGAGGAGATCCAAATCAGGGCCAACAAGGCCCTTGTGCAAGAAGGGTGTGCCTATCTCGACGGCTTTCATGCCGCATTCGCGAGTGAGGAAACGGGCCAGTGGGAT
The DNA here is from genome assembly GCA_964414085.1 of uncultured Boseongicola sp. GTDB lineage: Bacteria > Pseudomonadota > Alphaproteobacteria > Rhodobacterales > Rhodobacteraceae > Boseongicola. The sequence goes on from CAYPVG010000162.1 coordinate 2,668, forward strand.
TTCAAGCTGACTGTCGGGGAAGAAGAAGACGCGCTTCGATTGCAACTGCTCGCGGCTTCGCGCAATGGCTTTGCGGGCTCTTGCACGCGGGGC
>CAYPVG010000163.1:0-3748 GCA_964414085.1 uncultured Boseongicola sp.
CTGGTCGTACCTGAACGGAGATTGCGCTGAGGGGGTTTGGTACCCGCAGGGTACACAGGTCTGCTTTGCGTATGATGGTTTGCCTTCACCACAGTGTTGGCAGTTTTACGAGGGCGGCGGGCAACTTTCCGCAAGGTTTGAGAATGACCCTTTGGCGACCGAGCTGTATGAGTTGGGGCGGACGACAGAACCGCTTGTATGCCTTGGACCTGACGTGGGCGTTTAGAACAGGCTGCCTTGTTCAGGCTTTTGTGGTTTGTCTTTTGCTGGCTTGATCTTTGCGCCAGTCGTGACGGCGACACGGCCATCGCGGAACTGGATCTCAAGCGCGCCCGCGTTTTCCGCCGCTTTGGCATCAGTGACGATGGTGTCACCGGAGCGAACAACGGAATACCCCCGCTTAAGCGTCTCTTCGTATCCGATGGATCGACGCAACCGGTCTAAAGCTTCGATGCGGTCGTTCTGCGACGTCAGCCGGGTCGACATGGCAGCGTCGAGGCGTGGGGCAAGCAATTCAAGGTCACGGCGTTGTCTATTGAGTTGCTCTTTTATTGGCGCGGACCGCAGGCGCGTGGCGTCGAGCCGGTCGGCACGCCGTGAAATACCACGCGCGAGTGCTGGACCAAGGCGGCGCGACCATTCCGAAACCCGGGTGGATTCGGCGGCTAGGCGTGCGCGAAGTGTAGATGGTCGAATAGCACCTGCGCGTTCGTTTAGAGCTGCCGCGCGCCTTTCGACTGTTTGACGCAAGGCACGTGGCAAGGCTTCTTCGGCGCGGTCCAATCGCTGGCGCGGATCGTTCAAGAGCGCATCCGGCCGCGGCAAAACGCGAGCTAGGTCACGGAGTCTTTCTTTGCGACGCATGACCACTTGCTGGACCGCGCGACTGAGGCGTGCGTCCTGACTTTCGGTCCAGGCAAGGAGTTCCATGCGCACAGGTACCGCGAGTTCGGCGGCCGCGGTGGGCGTTGGCGCGCGTTTGTCTGAGACAAAGTCGATCAGCGTGGTGTCGGTTTCGTGGCCCACGGCAGAAATTAGAGGAATTTCGCTGTCGGCGGCCGCCCGGGCGACGATTTCTTCGTTAAAGCCCCAAAGATCTTCGATGGAGCCGCCACCACGCGCGACGATCAGGAGATCTGGGCGTGGCAGCGCTCCGCCCGGTGTAAGCGCGTTGAAACCGCGGATGGCATGAGCAACTTGGGGCGCACAGGCTTCGCCTTGCACAGCGACAGGCCAAACGAGAACTTTGCGTGGAAACCGGTCACGGAGGCGATGCAAGATATCTCGGATCACGGCGCCTTGTGGCGAAGTCACAACGCCGATGAATTCCGGCAGATAGGGAAGCGGCTTTTTGCGCGCATCTTCAAATAGCCCTTCGGCGGCGAGCTTTTTCTTCCGACGCTCCAACATCGCCATTAGCGCGCCTTCGCCAGCAACTGCGACGCGAACGGCATTCAAGGCGAACTTGGAGGAAAACCCCGAGGCCGTCATTTTGCCTTCGGCGATGATCTCCATACCCTCCTCCGGCATGGTGCCGAGGCCGGGAACCTGACCTTTCCAGGTCATGCAGGACAGAACAGATTTGTCATCTTTCAGGTCGAAGTAGAGGTGCCCAGAGCGGGCAAGCGTGACACGGCCAACTTCGCCGCGAACGCGCACGTAGGACAGCTCGCCTTCGACCAGACGCCGTACGGTACTGGCAATCTCAGAGACTGAAAATTCGGGGGCGTTGTCGCCGGGCGTGTCTTCAAAGAGGTCCATGGGCCTGCTTGCCTTGTGCTTCGCTCACCCGGACCCTAGAACGCCTTTGAGGCAAGGTGAAGCGGAGCTTAAGCATGAATATTCTCATTCTAGGTGGCGGCGGACGTGAACACGCTTTGGCTTGGGCAGCGCTGCAGAACCCGAAATGTGATGTTTTGATCGTAGCGCCTGGAAACGCAGGGATCGCCGAGATCGCCACATGCGCCGCGCTGGACATCGAGAATGGATCAGATGTCGTGGAATTTGCCGAAGAGCACTCGATCGATTTTGTGATTATCGGCCCGGAGGCGCCCTTGGCAGCTGGGGTTTCGGATGATTTGCGCGCGGCCGGTTTCTTAGTGTTTGGACCATCGAAGGCCGCGGCCGCATTGGAAGCGTCCAAAGGTTTTACCAAGGAAATCTGTGACGCAGCGGGTGCGCCGACCGCGGCTTGGGCGCGATTTACGGATGCGGCTTCGGCCAAAGCCTATGTGATTGAACAAGGGACGCCCATCGTCGTGAAAGCGGATGGGCTGGCAGCCGGTAAAGGTGTGGTCGTGGCGATGACGCTGGATGAAGCCACATCCGCGATTGATGACATGTTCGACGGTGCCTTCGGCGCTGCGGGGGCGGAAGTTGTCATCGAAGAATTCATGGAGGGTGAGGAAGCCTCGTTCTTTGTGCTTTGCCATGGCACGGAAGCGCTGCCGATCGGCACGGCTCAGGATCACAAACGTGTCGGCGAAGGTGACACTGGCCCAAACACAGGCGGCATGGGAGCCTATTCCCCTGCCCCGGTGCTGTCGGAAGCCGTCGCAGACCGTACAATGAGCGAAATTGTGCGACCGACATTGCAGGAGATGGCAAAGCGCGGGACACCCTATCAGGGGGTTCTTTACGTTGGCCTCATGATCAAAGACGGTGCGCCACGTTTGGTTGAATACAATGTGCGTTTCGGCGACCCGGAATGTCAGCCCCTGATGATGCGCCTCGGTGCACAAGCCTTCGACCTCATGCACGCCTGCGCCGAAGGGCGGTTGAATGAGGCACGTGTAAATTGGGCCGATGATCATGCGATGACGGTTGTTTTGGCTGCCAATGGGTACCCGGGCTCGTATGAAAAAGGCACAGAAATAAAAGGCTGCGAGGCACTTGAGGCGGACAGTTTTCAGATGGTTTTCCACGCCGGCACCGCTCGGAGCGGAGATAAGCTGGTCGCTTCCGGGGGCCGCGTTTTGAATGTGACAGCACGTGCCACTACGCTAAGTGAAGCACGTGACAAGGTGTACGCAGCCGTTGATCAAATTGACTGGCCAGACGGGTTTTACAGACGTGATATAGGTTGGCGCGTTCTGGCGGATTGAGGAAGGACTTGCACGATGGGTGAACGTGATGCGGCCGCGATCGAAACGGTTATCGGGATCCTCAAACAATCCTTTTCGGACAGATGCCAGACCAACGCGTCCGTTCGCGAACAACATGGCCACACAACAACGTGGCTTGAAAACCAGCCGCCCGATGCGGTGGTGTTTGCCCAGTCGACGGAAGATGTCGCAGATATTGTACGTGTCTGCTCGACACACAAGGTGCCGGTCATCCCTTTCGGAACAGGCACATCTCTGGAGGGGCATCTGAATGCCGAGCGCGGCGGTATATCAATTGATACCAGCCAGATGAACGCCGTTCTTAAAGTTCACCCGGAAGATCTCGATTGTGTCATTCAGCCAGGTGTCACACGCAAGCAGCTAAACGAATACTTGCGCGATCAAGGCCTGTTCTTTCCCATTGATCCTGGTGCTGATGCGTCCCTCGGTGGTATGGCGGCAACCCGGGCGAGTGGTACGAACGCCGTGCGCTATGGAACGATGAAGGACTGCATCCTATCAATGGAAGTGGTGCTCCCGGACGGGCGAGTTATCCGAACCGGGCAGCGCGCAAAGAAATCGTCTGCTGGATATGATCTGACTCGCCTGTTTATCGGGTCGGAAGGCACACTGGGTATCATAAC
>CAYPVG010000164.1:0-7689 GCA_964414085.1 uncultured Boseongicola sp.
GTCCATTACCGTGATTGTCGGCTGAAACGGATGAACTCCGTTTCCGCTTGGATAGGCGTAATCGAAGTAGTTCACCATCTCCTCAACTCGCACCGCTGCCTCGGGCGGCAGTGTTCCCGCCGTCAACGAAGATCGAACAACAGCATATGACGCTGTGTCGACATCAATCGAAAACGTCGACACCGGCTCTTCACCCGTCACTTTCAGTGACGACGGTGCTTCATTCGAAAATACCTCGGTATTGCTCTCCGGCACAACAATCGCTGGGTCCGAAGGAGCGATGAACAGCCTCTCACGCTGCGCGAGCGGCGCAGATTGCTGCACTTTGCTCGCAGCCACGGATCGATCCGCCAACGCTCCAGCAAAAGCCTCTTCGGCCACCTCGGCTTCCACCATCGGTTCTTCCAACAACAAAACCGGAGCCGCATCATCCGCCGCATCTATGGAAGCCTCGGCATCAGCAGCCACCTGCTGCTCTACTCTTCCGACCTGGTCCACCGTAACGACCGCGGGCCCCGGTGACACCAACTCCGCAGGTGGTGCCAAAAGATCCCGCCCGGGAGGGCTCACCAAAAATACTCCAACCACCACCATGGCCGTTGTCGCCGTCAATCCACCCCGCGTTGTCAAAGCTGTCATCATCGTTCTCACTCCATGTCTAAGGCGTGCAAACCTTGCACGCTTGGGAGTAAGACGACGCTCACCTGCCAATTCTTGGGATCGGGCAAAACTTTCTTCCGCGGCACGCAAATGCGCCTGCTTCACGTCAGCATCCGCACGCGGTGTCGCCACATCCATGGCGGCCTTCAGATCGTCCAACGGATCGCTCATGCTTCGGCCTCCTTCATCTCTTTCAACCGCCGCTTCACCTCAGAAACGCGCCAGGCCACCGTGCCTTCACTCACGCCCAGGATTTCCGCTGCCTCGCCCTGGGTCAGCCCATCGTCGAGTACCAAAGCCAATGTATCGCGCAAATCCTCGGGCAAGGCTGACATCGCCGCCTGTAGCCAACTCAAAGCTTCCGTGGCCTCTACAGCCTCCGCACGACGCGCCACTTCAACTTCCCCCCACCCCTCAGCCGCCCGGGCAAACGTTGCCGCGCGACGCCGCCGGTCATGCGCCGCGTTCACCACCACACGATAGAGCCACGTCGTAAATCGCGCCTCGCCGCGAAACGCGCCCAACTTCCTCGGTAAAGCCACACAAACGTCCTGGCACAGATCTTCGGCTTCCGCCTTTCGCCCCGTCAGACGAAAGGCCAGCCCAAAGATCCGGTCGTAATGCCGCTCCACCAAACTGGAGTATGCCTGAGCATCCCCAGCATTCGCGGCCCGAACCAGTGCTTCGTCAGAGGTCACCATGCGCATCACGTTGTCTATGACGCGCGCTGTTCGTCAATCCTTGGCGGCAAAAACCAATTTTTTGCTTTTTTTGGAAAAATCCTCTCAGTGCGGGCACGAGAGAGGCGAGAAGCCTTTCGCCGAACGTTGCCCCGGAGCCCGAAAGGGCGCCGGGGACGCAGAGCACTAGACGCTCACACAGACGTATTTCATCTCGAGGTAATCCTCGATGCCATGGTGCGAACCTTCCCGACCAAGACCGGACTGTTTAACACCACCAAACGGAGCGACTTCAGTAGAAATGATACCAGTGTTCACACCGACAATGCCGTATTCCAAAGCTTCAGACACTTTGGCAACGCGCGACAACCCGCCCGAGTAGAAATACGCCGCCAACCCGAAGATTGTATCGTTGGCGTACCCGATCACCTCGTCATCGGTCTCAAACCGGAACAGCGGTGCCAAAGGACCGAAGGTCTCTTCCTGCGCCACTTTCATGTCCTGAGTGACACCAGTGACAATGGTTGGCTCAAAGAACATACCGCCCATATCGTGGGCCTTACCGCCAGTCAGGACGCTACCCCCCTTGGACGTCGCATCCGCGATGTGATCCATCACCTTGTCCACTGCAGCAGGCTCGATCAACGGTCCCAGATCAGCACCTTCCAAACCATCACCCACTGTCATCTGTGCCAGGCGCACCGACAGCTTCTCAGCAAAGGCATCGTAAACTCCGTCCTGCACATAAATCCGGTTGGCACACACGCAGGTCTGCCCGTTGTTGCGGAACTTACACGCAATCGCGCCTTCCACAGCCGCATCCAAATCCGCGTCGTCAAAGACGATGAATGGAGCGTTCCCGCCCAATTCCATCGAACACTTCATCACCTGATCCGACGCTTGCCGCAATAAGATGCGTCCAACTTCGGTCGATCCGGTGAACGACAGTTTCGTCACAGTATGGTTCTCGCAGAACTCTTTGCCGATCCCCGACGAGTCCGTCGACGGCGCAACCGTCAGCAACCCTTTGGGCAACCCTGCCCGGTCTGCCAAAACACCCAACGCCAGCGCCGACAATGGCGTCAGAGTCGCTGGACGCACGAGCATCGAACACCCGGCCGCCAATGCTGGCGCAACTTTCCGCGTGATCATTGCGTTCGGAAAATTCCAGGGTGTGATCGCCGCACAAACACCAATCGGCTGCTTCAATACAGTGATCCGCTTGTCAGGCTGGTGCCCCGGGATCGTCTCGCCGTAAACGCGTTTCGCTTCTTCCCCGAACCACTCAATGAAAGACGCACCATAGATGATCTCAGCCTTGGCTTCTGCCAGGGGCTTACCCTGCTCCGCCGTCAGGATCATCGCCAGATCGTCGGCGTTCTCCATCATAAGATTGTACCAGGCCCGCATGACATTCGCGCGTTCCTTAGCCGTCTTTGCCGCCCAGTCCTTTTGCGCAACACGCGCTGCTTCAATCGCGTCTGCAAGCTGCGCACGATCAACATCGGCAACGCTCGCAATCACATCGCCGCGCGCCGGGTTCACAACGTCGAAGGTCTTCCCACCGGACCCATCGACCCACTCGCCCGCCATATAGGCTTGCGTCACAAGCAACTCAGGGTCGCTCAGCATACCCCGCAAATCAGTCACGGATTTCAACATCTCATTCCTCCCCAGAGTCTGGTCACAGCACGCGCAACGTGCTTTTCATCTGGCTCTATAGCCGATGTGCTGCCGGAAGGAAGAGATGAAAAACGATATCGCGTATAACAATCTCGACTTCATCCCAGGTGCTGAAGGGTACTTTGAGCGATGGGCCGACGAAGCACAGGATTTTCGCGCGTCTGAAGCGGCCGTTGGCCGAGCACGTCTCAACGTGCCTTATGGTCCATCAGAGCGTGAGAAACTCGACCTCTTTCACCCCGCAGGCCGCGCCGAAGGCCTCATTGTCTTCATCCACGGCGGATATTGGCGCAGGTTCGATCGCGGCTACTGGTCCCACTTCTCCCGTGGCCTCACCCAGTCCGGCCTCGCCGTCGCTATGCCGTCCTACCCGCTCGCACCTGACGCTCGGATACACCAGATCACTCGCACCGTTGCCAAGGCGGTCAAAGCGGCCGCCAATCTCATCCAAGGCCCAATCACGATCACCGGTCATTCCGCCGGAGGCCACCTTGCAGGTCGCATGCTCTGCCGAGACGTCGCAATACCGGAAGCCGTGCGAGAGCGCGTCCAGCGCGCCGTACTTATCTCTCCTGTCGCAGACCTCTCGCCGCTTCTGGAAACGACAATGAATGAGACATTCCGCCTAGACGCCGACGAAGCCGAAAGCGAAAGCCTCACACCCTATACGCCCTTAGATGTGGCGATCACCACATGGTTTGGCGCCGAAGAACGTCCCGCTTTTCTTGATCAAAATCGGTGGCTTGCTGAAGCTTGGGGCGCAGAAGAGCGTATGGCACCCGGGCGACATCACCTCGATATCCTCGAAGACCTCGAACACGCCGACAGTCCATTGGTGCGCTCGATATTAGGCACCTAAGGCGCTATCCAAACGTTTCTTTCCACGTGGGAAACGGATCACCGTCCGCCGGTGTCGCCTCATACACGGCTCGCGCAATGGCGCGCGACACACACGTGGCCGCCAGATGCCCAAGAATCAAGATATCCTCGAACGCCGCCTCTTTCTTTTCGGTCGAACAGGCAAAAATCAGATCCCCATCCACCGGCATATGCGACGGTACAATAGCTCGCGCGATTCCATCATGGGCGGCCATTGCCAGCCGTGTCGCCTGCGCGGGTGTCAGAGCAGCATCTGTCGCGACAATGCCAATCACAGTATTCTGATCCAAAAGCTTCTTCAGTTTGGGTGGTGGCGCTTGATCGCGCGAAACACCAAGACCGCCAAACTCATCACTGATCTCCCAGGCCCCTGCCCAGAAATGCCCGGTCACTCCCACCGTTGCTTGCCCGACCGCATTCATTGCCATCAAAGCACCTACCGTGATGCCGCTCTCGGTCACTACCGACGCCGAACCAATTCCCCCCTTTAGTCCGGAAACAAGCGCGCCGGTCCCAGCTCCATGCGTGCCAAGCTGGACCTCCTCCGAGCGCGCCCGATACGCGGCCTCGCCCAATGCCCGATACGGATCATCCGAGAACGCCTTTTCGCCCCCATTCCCCAGATCAAACAGGATCGCCCCCGGCACAATTGGCACACGCCCCGCGTAGGTTTCGAAACCACGCCCATCGTCCGCCATGGCCAGCATCACACCCTGAGCCGCCGACAACCCAAACGCTGACCCTCCGGACAGTGTCAACGCATCAACCCGCTCCACCAACGTGTCGGGCCGTAACAAGTCAGTCTCCCGCGTCCCCGGCGCGCCGCCCATAACATGCACACCCGCCACCATGGGCGCATCTCCCACAACGACGCTGACACCAGACTTCAAAACGGGATCGTCCGACTGACCAACTGTCAATCCAGGCACATCCGTAATCAGATTGCGTGCACCTGCTTTCACACCCACCCCCTGCCTTCCGGCACTTCTATGATCTCACCGGCAAACCGCCCAAGCAGCTTCAACTCCGACCCCGATCCTGGAAAATCTCGGCGCGCCGTCAGTCCGGAAGGCCGCACGACAATCACTGTATCCAAGTCTCCCATCAACTCCTCAATGCGCGCCACAATGGCCGGGCGAAAATAATGTGCCAAACGCACTGATCTTGCGTCCTGGATCACATCCACCTCCGCCAAATCAAACTGCAACCCGTAACGCGACGCTTCCTGCAAAAGAAAGTTGAAGGCGGCGGGCTGGCTTTCAAATTTTCCCGCCATCACGGTCAGCAATGTCGGCACCTTCGCGCTGCTCATACCAGGCCCCATGCCAGAGGTCGCCATCCGTCAATAGTGCCCAAATCGCTCATAGACCCAAGTTGAACCATAAGCCGTTTAAGGGAAAGCCCTTGCGAGCCTGCCCCATCACGTCCTATCTGACGTCATAGAGATAACCGGAGACCCCGATGACCTACATCAAATGGACGTTTCGCATCATTCTGATCCTGCTCGTCGGCGGCATACTCCAATACAACCTTCCCGACCGTGACATCGTGCGCATCGTGAACACGGAAGTGCGCCGCGTCGATTTCGGCATGAACGCGTTTTTCTGGCAGAACTCTGGCGCAGGTGACGCCGTATCGAACGTCAATCGGGACATCTTCTTCATTGAAACCATCAAACCGAACGGCGCTCCACTTGTCTTCCGCAATGAAGACACTGGCTGGGGCTGGCCGCCTTACTTCAAATTCGACACTGCCGATCTGCAAACCCAAGCCCGCAACCTCGTCTCGACAGAAGCAGAGCCGCAATGGGTCGCCGTCCGCCACTACGGATGGCGCAACCAATTGTTCTCGATATTTCCCAACGCAACTTCCGTACAAATCGTCGAAAGCCCTGACGTGCGCCTGATCCCATGGTTCAATATCGTCTTCCTGACGATCCTGACCATCATCGCCCTGACCATCTGGCGGCTATGGCGCAACTTCCGCCAAGCGCGCATTGATCCGGTTTTCGATGAAATAGACGAAACCGCCGACGAGGCGCGTGGATGGGTCTCCCGCCAATTCAATCGTCTCCGCAGTCGCAAGTGACCCGCAAAAGAAAAAGGCCCGCGTCTATCGCGGGCCTTTTCAATTCTAGTTCGCTTGAAGCTTAAGCAGTTTTTTTGCGACGCTTCATTGCAGCCAGGCCACCAAGGCCACCCAGCAGCAACCAACCAGCGGCTGGAAGCGGAATGTCAGCGGTCAAGACTTCAAGATAAATCTCGTCACCATCACGGCTGCCCGAACTTGTGAAGTAGAACAGATTGGAGAAGCCAGCCAGATAGGTATCCTGAACAACGCCAGCGATCACATCAAGCTCAACAAGTCCCGGATGACCTTCGTCGAGTGGAAGCGCACTGGAACCCACAAGGATCGAGCCCGTGACCATCTCGTGATTTGCATCACGGATCATCAGGTCCTGAAGCCATACGTCCTTCGAGAACGACAGCGTCAGAATTTCAGGGAAGACGAGGTTGTCGTCGCCTGAGTCCTTCGGCGAACCAGAGTACTGCGTCGAACAGCGGCTGATACCACCGTAGTTTTCGCTATCACCGTCATCGCCTGCAGCGTCGAACCCGGTCGAGCAAACGCCCAGACCAGCTGGCTTACCACCGCTCAACGAGTCCATGAACGGATCAGCCGTCAGTTGCTCCTCATTCGGCGGATGGATGGACGCAGTCGCATTAACCGTGATGCCGTCCTGTGTGTTCAGACCAGCGGTTGGGTTGTCGCCATCATCCATATTGTAGACTTGGTCAAAGGTTCCTTCGAAACCTTCGGCCTGCTGAAACGCGATGGCGTCAGCACCAAATGAAAAAGTCGCCGCAGAAGCCGCAGTGCCGACCATCGTCAACACAGCCGCACTTGCGACGGTTGTCTTTAGAAAATTCATAAAATTCCCCTCACCACATAAGTTACTCTACGCGTGACTATACACGGCTTTCCCCCTATCCAAAGAACGAAATCACAAATTTTCCTAATTAAATTCATTGACTTGGCAGCCGCGACAAAGGCCGCTCAACGACCCTCAATTGTGGCAAAAAGTTGTCAAAATCATGCGTTAACAAAGGCTTACACTTCCGGCTAATCACCTCGAATCGGCGAAAAGCCGCTCATCGGAAAAAACGAAAACGCATTAATTCAAATTTGGAAACAAACAGAACGCTCTATTTTCCTGATTTTCCGCCATTGCCCATTGCCGCCCCCACTGGTCTAATATCACCAGCAAATAAGAGCAGATCACATGGCAAACGACCTTCTGACTTCGGCCCAGACCGATACCTATGATGCGACCTCCATCGAGGTGCTCGAGGGTCTGGAACCCGTCCGCAAACGCCCCGGCATGTACATCGGCGGCACCGACGAACGCGCACTCCATCACCTCGTGGCCGAGGTGCTCGACAACTCCATGGATGAAGCCGTGGCCGGTCACGCCAACCGGATCGAAATCGAACTGCACGAAGACTACTCCGTTACGGTTCGCGACAATGGACGCGGCATCCCGATCGACCCGCACCCGAAATTCCCCGACAAATCCGCGCTCGAAGTGATCCTCTGCACGCTCCACGCAGGCGGCAAGTTCTCGGGCAAGGCCTACCAAACCTCCGGCGGCCTGCACGGCGTGGGCGTTTCGGTGGTCAACGCGCTGTCGGATGTGCTGACGGTGGAGGTGGCGCGGGCCAGGACGCTCTATCGCCAGAACTTCTCCCGCGGCATTCCTCAGGGCGGGCTGGAGACGGTCGGCCCC
>CAYPVG010000165.1:0-5846 GCA_964414085.1 uncultured Boseongicola sp.
CAATGGGCCACGATGCCGGTGTTACGTCGATCGCTAGGTTTTCCTGGATCTCGTCGATGATCTCGAACGTTTCCCGGCTCTCTCGGTCCATCTTGTTGCAGAACGTCAGGATCGGCAGATCGCGCAAACGACAGACTTCAAATAGCTTCTGCGTTTGGCTTTCCACCCCCTTGGCGCCGTCGATCACCATGATGGCCGCGTCTACTGCGGTTAACGTACGATACGTGTCTTCCGAAAAGTCGCTGTGACCGGGCGTATCGACAAGATTGAAGCGATAGTTGTCAAAGTCGAACGACATCGCCGATGCCGACACCGAAATTCCGCGATCCTTTTCCATCTGCATAAAGTCAGACCGTGTGCGCCGCGCTTCGCCCTTCGCCCGCACTTGGCCCGCCATCTGAATGGCACCACCGTAAAGAAGGAACTTCTCGGTCAACGTGGTCTTGCCCGCATCCGGGTGGGAGATGATGGCAAAGGTTCTCCGCCTGGCAATCTCGGGGGGAAGAGGACTCTGATTTGAAGCGCGATCCAACATAAGCGCGGATATAGCCAGCGCGGCCCGGTCGTGCAACGAGGAGTCGCTGAAGAGTTGACGTTTGGGTGTCAGCTATGAGATGGTAGGAACATAACAAGAACATTTTTCAGTGAGCAGCAGATTTTGGAGGACGTCATGAAAACAGAAGAAATTGCGAAGAAGCTTTGTGACCATTGCCGCAACGGCACTGAGGCTGAAGGATTAGACACCCTGTATGCGGAAAATGCCGTTTCTGTGGAACCTATGTCGCCAGAAGGGATGGACCCTGTCAGTAGTGGCGTCGACGCAATCAAAGGCAAACACGAATGGTGGGGGAATGCGATGGAAGTGCATTCCTTTGATCTTGAAGGGCCGTTTGTGAACGGCGATGCCTTTACAGTGATTTTCGAGATCGACTCCACCGAAAAGTCCTCGGGTCAGCGGTGGAAAGCGAAAGAAGTCGGTCTTTACGAAGTGGCCGACGGCAAAATCGTGAAGGAAAGCTTCTTCATGATGCCAATGGGCTAAGGGAATCAGCTGCATCGCGGACAATTTTGGACGGAGCATCAGATTGTCCGCGGATTTCCGGTTAAACCAGCGAAAAACCGTGCGATTTTCAGGAAGTAGCGTTTCCCACTTGATCCTAAGGTCGATGCCCTATCCAATGGGATCGGGTATTTTTTTGGGGGAGTCTCGTAAGATGACTATTCGTATTGCAGTGTCCGCAGCGGCACTTCTTGGGCTTGCGGCATGCGGCGGTGGTGATGGCGGTATCGGAGGCCCAGCCGCAACTTTCGGTGCCTTGGCCAATGAGACGTCAGACCGTCTAGATGGCACAGGAGTGTTTATTACTGCGGCTCCAGTTGGCACCGGCAATCCAACATACAGCGGCGTTATGTTCGTGGCTGAGGACCTTGATCCAGCCGGTGGTACTTCGAGTTCCGGTTACCTCGGGGATATCGATATAACAGCCGATTTCGCGGGCGGAACGATCAGTGGCACAGCGGACGGTTTCTTTGATACTGTAATCAACACAGTCACAGGCAAACCAACAGGATTTAACACTGGCCCCAATCCAGACGGAACGGTCGTTTCTGCGGGCGTTGGATTTACCGCCACGGGAATTAATGCCTCGCCCTCCTTCAACCCGGACTTTACCGGCACCATTGACGGCAATGCACTCACTGGAACTGGCACGGGACTTGTCCGTGGTCCTAATGGTGAGCAGATCACGATTTTTGAGGACGATATCGCGTGTGTCGTCTGTGACTTCCAGTTTGGCGGCACCGACGGCGACGTCTTTATCTTTGCCAACTAATTCACTTTGAAACCCCGACCCTGGGTGCTACCTCCCCTGTGAAGACCACAGGGGAGGCTTAATTTATGGATCTTGGGATTTCCGGAAAACGCGCACTAGTTTGCGCATCGTCCAAAGGGCTTGGTCGCGGATGTGCGGAAGCACTTGCGGCGGCGGGTGTTGATCTGGTGATGAACGCACGCGGCGCTGAAGCATTGGAAGCCACCGCAGAGCACATCCGCAAAACACACGGCGTTTCCGTCACGACGGTCGCCACCGATGTCACGACTCCTGAAGGTCAGGCCGAGGTAATCGAGGCCGCGGGCGATATTGATATCCTTGTCACGAACGCAGGCGGCCCGCCTCCCGGCATGTGGACCGATTGGGACCGCGACGACTTTATCAACGCGCTAGATGCCAACATGCTGACGCCGATTGCGCTGATTAAGGCGTTTGTTCCGGGTATGATGGAACGTGGCTGGGGACGTGTCGTGAATATCACCTCACAATCCGTGAAGGCCCCTTTGCCGATCCTTGGGCTGTCAAATTCGGCCCGCGCGGGCCTCACAGGCTACGTCGCAGGGACCTCACGTCAGGTTGCGGCCAAAGGCGTGACAATCAACAACCTCCTGCCAGGTATCCATGCCACCGACCGCGCCGTCTCGCTGGATACAGGTGTGTCGAATGCACAAGGCATCTCCATGGAGCAGGCCCGTGCCAACCGCGAGGCAACTATCCCAGCTCGGCGCTATGGGACTGCCGAAGAATTCGGTGCGACTTGTGCGTTTTTGTGTTCTCAGCATGCGGGATTCATCGTTGGTCAGAACCTTCTCTTGGACGGTGGCGGTACGAACTTCACCATCTGATTGCACCACGAGCGCAACGCTGCACTGCACAAACACGCTCTGACACAGCTTCTCACAAGCCCGTCAGATTTTTGCATTAATCCGCTTCGGAGCTTTTCCGGAGCGGATTTTTTCTGCTAGCGAGCCGTGAACGACCAAATCAGGCAGACTCCCATGATCGCTTTCTGGACCATCTCTCTCTTCATTTTGCTCGTGGCACTCAGCCTGGCAGCTGCGCCCCGGCGCGCGTCTGTGGACGGGTTCTTCTCTGGGGCAGGCGTCTCAGGACGCGCGCCTGGACTGTGGACGCTTGTACTCAGTCAGGTCACGACCTGGATTTTTGCGCGGTCACTTATGAACGCGGCGATCCTGGGCTACTACTACGGTATCGCGGGGACTTTGGCCTACGCGGGCTACTATGCGTCTTTTCTGACGGGTGGCTTTATTGTTGCGCGAATTCGCGCGAATGGCGGTCGATCCGTTCAAGAGCATTTGGCTGAAAACTTCGGCCGCGCAGGAACCGGAACGTATAACGCCGTCATAGCATTGCGCTTGCTGTCAGAAGTCTTCTCTAACCTTCTTGTCGTTGGCCTCATCTTCGCAGCACTTCTTCCTGAAAATGCCAATGCGGCCACCATTGCGATCCTAGCGGTGGCTGCGCTGGGGCTGGCGTATTCGGCTTGGGGAGGTCTTTCTGCGGCTCTGAGAACGGATGTCGCGCAAATGCTTCTGTTCCTCGTTGTGTTTGGCATAGCGCTTGTGGCGCTTGTTACGTCGCCCATGTTTTCGCTGACGGCTGTCCTGACCGCACCGGGTAGTGCTGGCCCGGCAAATGGCTGGATCCTGCTGGCCGTCGCGGCGTTGCAGGTCTTTAGCTACCCGGCGCATGACCCTGTCATGATGGATCGCGGTTTTCTGGCCGATGAAGAAACAACCCGCCGCAGCTTCATTCACGCATTCTGGATTTCAACTGCGTCGATTATCGCTTTTGGCTTCTTCGGCATTCAAGCGTCGCTGCAGGGCGCAGCCTATGAAGGCGAACTAATCGGAACTTGGGCGATGATGTTCCCGGGATGGGTTTGGTCGGCCCTACTTGTAAGTTTGCTGATCTCCGCACTTTCGACGCTCGACTCCGCCATGGCGTCTGCAGCCCGGCTCACGGTCGAAGAGGTCGGCTTGGCGCCCCGCAGCCTCGCCGGTGGGCGAATTGCGATGGTGGTGTTCATGGTGCTCGGAACCGCTTTGACACTTTGGGGTAATGCCACATTGTTCGACGCCGTCGCGGTCAGTGGTACGGCATCGATGTTCCTGACACCGGTTCTCGTCGCCACTTTGATCCTGGGTCGGAAAGTTGCGGTTTGGGCTTATCTCGTAAGCTTTGCGGCTGCCATGACAGGGGCCTACGCCTATTTCGCACGTGGGCAGGAGTTCTGGGCGGCAATATTGCCCGAGGCGCACAAGTATACGCAGCTCTTCTGGATATGCGTTGTTGTCCTGATTGTCGGTTTTGTCGCGGTCCTTGTGGGCTCAAGCAACCGCGCCGGGGTTGCGAGCGAAACCTGACATTGCTATCCGGTCACTAATCCCGACCGCTTTGATCGGGATTAGGATTGGAACTGCAGGTGAACGAACCCGAGACAGGTCTGAAAGTACGCGGGGTGAGCCGGGATTTCGTCGGACGCCGTGTTGTCAATGATGTCTCGCTGGATGTTGCACGTGGGCAAGTCATGTGCCTTCTCGGCCCTTCCGGTTGTGGCAAGTCCACGACCCTCCGCATCATCGCAGGCGTTGACCGTCAAAGCGCGGGTTCAGTGCAAGTCGGTGACAAGGTGATCTCGGACGGCAACGTGCATTTGCCTGCAGAAAACCGTCATATCGGTTTGATGTTTCAGGATTTTGCGCTGTTTCCGCATCTTTCAGTATTCGACAACGTGGCGTTCGGTCTGCGTGCCGACAAACGGGACAAGATGCTGCGCGTCGGCGAGCTTCTTGAACGTGTCCACCTCGAAGGATTTGAGACCGCGTTTCCTCATGAGCTCTCCGGCGGAGAGCAGCAGCGGGTTGCGCTTGCACGGGCCCTTGCGCCGCGCCCTAGGGTCATGTTGATGGATGAGCCGTTTTCCGGTCTCGACAACCGTTTGCGCGACGGTATCCGCGATCAAACACTGGATATTCTGAAAGACGAAGGCACGGCGGTTTTGCTGGTGACGCATGAGCCTGAAGAAGCCATGCGTATGGCCGACGAGATAGCATTGATGCGCGCGGGCGAGATTGTCCAGCGCGGCGCACCCTACAATGTATACAACACGCCAGTCGACAAAATGGCGGCGGCATTCTTTAGCGACATCAATGTGATACAGGGCAAAGTTCAAGGCGCTCTGACGGATACACCATTTGGCGGCTTTCTTGCACCTGGCTTCCCTGATGGCACAGATGTCGAGATCGTTATTCGCCCGCAGCACATTCGCATCGACTTTGACCGACATGGCAAAGGCCCCAACCCAACCCCAGAAGACGGAACGCCAGCGAGAGGGGTCGTGGTACGAAGCCGTTTCATGGGCAATGAAAGCCTCGTTGAATTTCGTATGGATCATGACAGGTCGCTTCTGAAGGCGACTGTCCCTTCGGTTTTCCTGCCAAGCGAAGGCACAGCCTTGTGGCTGATGATCCGTCGCGATCGGTGTTTTGTCTTCCGGAAGAAAGACTAACCAGCATCCTGAGCGTCGAGGTAGTCGGCCAACGTTTTGCCGGGCTCCTCTTCGAACGTTTCAAATGACACGTCGAGTGTTTGAATGCGATCCACGCGGAACACCCGGAAATCATCGCGCAGCTCACACCAGGACGTCAGCGTCCAGACCCGCCCCCAGTATTCCATCTGAAGTGGTCTGACGCGCCTTTGGGTTTCGGGCTCCTCAGGTGCAGCATAGGTGATGTCGACCTTGCGTCGCGATCGGATTGCGGCCCGAAGCGGTGCCATGTGGACGAAACCTCTCGCGGCCTCTGCAAACGGATAAACCGCGAACCCCCAGCCCGAGGCAGGGGCGGCGCGATCCTCTGGCAAAACCGCATCCACCTTTGCGGATAAGCTGGCAGCAGCGGTCTTAAGCTCATCGTCCGCCGCCTTTGAAACAACAGCGAGGCCAAGGTGAAGCGCCTCAAGTTCCGTAAGCGTCAGGTTTAATGGCGGCAG
>CAYPVG010000166.1:0-3463 GCA_964414085.1 uncultured Boseongicola sp.
GGGGAGTAACCGTTATGAAACCAATGATATCCGGCTTTGCAGCCATCGTAATAATTGCGGGAGTAGCTTGGTATTCTCTTGGTCAGGCCGGGTTCTCTTCACGTGACGTTCAATCGGGCGAGAGTGTCAGATTGGATTGAGCTGGCTCCGCAATTGCGCGGGCGTTGAGCGCCTCTCTTGGCGGTGTTTCGATTATTGGTGAGTACTGGAGACTGGCGAGCCTTTGATTGCAAGCATCGCCGACCCATCCCTCGCGCATGTAAGATAAATTCGGAGGACTGACGTTTGCTGGATTCATTGGATCGAGCATTTGTTGAACGGCTGCGGCATTCCAAATCCATTGCTTTTGGAGCGATACCGGACTGAAGGCACACCAGTCTTTTGCTCCTATCAGCGGTGCAAAGCCCCTCATTTTGTCTCTTCGCTTTTTGTGCTCCAGTTGCGATTGGCGCCAAGATGACCAGATGAATTCATGGAGTTCGAAGCAGACGCGCTACTTCAAAGCGGCCAATCGACGATTTGCATTCTTTGCACCGAAATTCACTCGCGATATCTAAGCCCGCAGGCCGCGGGTGGGGCTCAATTCGACGAGGATCACGACACGCAGGCGGATAGCTGACATGCACTGCGAGAGCCAAACTCATTGATGCTTTCCTTGGAAGCCAACACTCGGATCTCCGGTACTACACAGAGTGAAATGAGGTTCGATCGAGCAGATGGAGTATAAGGGATCGGACAGCACGACCCTTCCTGAACGTCCCTTGAGACATTTTCAGATTGCCGGTTTTCTTTAGGTTTAAGACACTCAGCCAAGCTTCAATATGGCAGCAAGCACACTCTCTCAGGTTCGCGTCTTACCGTTTGTGGGTTACTTCACAAATGCATCAACCCCGGCAGCCAATTTGTCCCAATCCGTGAACTCGTGCTCTTGAACTGTAGGATCGAAATTTCGTCCTCTAAGCACCACGTGCTGCAGGACTTGGGTTGCATAGTAGTCGTAGCGTTTCTTTCGAACGGCTCCGGCAACCAGCATCTCTATATCTGGATTGAGTTCCGTACGCATCTTCATCTCATCGACATAGTCCTGCGCTTCCTCAAGTCCTTCGGGAAACGCCGCGCTTAGGCTGACCGAAAGCAAAAGCGTTTGGCGCCGGTCCAGTTGGTCCCGATTTGCAGTTAGGAAAACCTCGAAATCTGCCGGATGTCGCCGTTCGTGTACAGAAGCTGCAAGGATCACCTTGTCATAGTCTTTCACATCGATCTCATCAGGCACTTGGGATGTCGCGTAGACCGCGACGGGCATCCCAATTTCTTTGATCCTTGCTTCGACAAACCGTGCGATCTTCTCTGTTTGTCCTTCGATTGTTGCATAGGCGATCAGTACGGACATTGATTTCCTCCCTTGCTTCGAAGTTTCTGACTAAGTGGTCGGCTCCCTTCAGTTTTGGACCGGATGGTCGCTTACAAGCCGCATACCCAGATGGGCGGGTGGTGTCCCAACGGCGCAGCCGCCTCGCATGGGATCGCGGACCAGTAATGACATTGCAGCGATATGCTCGCCCCCAACGAAGAACGCTGGACATCGATCCGGGTTCGTTCCGCGAGATAGGCCGTCATAGCACTCTGATGTCCACTCCCAGACGCTACCATCAAGGTCCCCAACACCCTCCTGCGAAATTGAAAAGCTACCTTGAGGTTTGAGCGCGCGGGACGCCAGACCTTCAACCAGATAGCTCGAGGCCCAGGACAAAGATGGATCTGTGAATATTGGATCGGGTTCGTCCGGCATTACGTCAGCGGCCATCACGTTCCATTCTTCTGCAGTCGGAAGCCGAAAATCGTGACCTGTGCTTCTTTGGATCCAGTCCACATACTGCAGCGCATCAAGATAGTTCAGGCCGGTGGCAGGCGTGTCGAGTTCGTTTTGATCTGGCCGTGCCCGCAGTTCCCTTTCGCAACCGCCGTCTGCAGCGCAGGCGTTCCATTCAGAGATAGTGAGCTCAAAGCGCTGGGCGTAGAAATTCCGTCCATCAGGCATAGAAACCGGGTGTGCGGCCATGACTGGCATTGGAACGGGTTCAGGGTCGCGACCTATCAGCGTGACCACTACAAGTAGCGCCGCCGAGACACCCAAGAGAAGATACCTAATCGGTAGTCTTCGTCCGTTCGGAATGGTCTCGGCGGCGGTCACTGTTTGGGCTCTTTCGCTTAGGTTTCAAAGCTTCTAGGCGCGAGGACCTGTTCCATGAGCGCATTGTCCCACTCACCGTCCACCACGAAGTGTGCGGTTGCGCCCAGCATCACACCTTCGATGAGATTGTGGTTGACGTAGGCATAGACGCCCGGCTGTTCGAAGGTATACATCGCAGCCACTGCACATCCACCGCGCACAAACCATGTCTCCATGTCCCGAAGCGGTGCATCGGTGAAGGACGATTCCCAAACATAGTTTCCATGTCCGCCGATCAGGTGGGGGCGCGAGTCCCGGTTGGCCTGATTGTGGATCATCAAAACAGTTTCGCCAACCTTGGCTCTAAGCGCATTCGCGCCCGTCAGCGCCCCGACAGCGCCATTGAAGACCGAGTGCGTCGGGATCAATGTTCGCATGGCCTCAAGGCTGTCGGCGTAGTCTTCGCCCGCGGATGAGTAGGTGATGTAGTCACCATTTTCGTCTTTGGGCAGGTAGTAATCTTGCTCGCCGATATAGGCGATACTGTCGTAGCGTAGCGGATTGCCATCCTTGTCTTTTAGGCCGTCGCGCGGCAGCACCATGATGGCACCGTTCATTCCGTGGGTGACGTGATAAGGGATCATCGCACCGCCAGGAGCGCAGTGGTACGTAAAACAGCCAGGCTTGGTTGCTTTCCAGCGCAGCACCGTTTCTTCGCCCGGGTAGACGTGGGTCAGACCACCGCCGCCGAGTGCCCCTGTCGAGGCGTGGAAGTCGATATTGTGCTCCATCATGCTGTTGGTTGGATTGCGCAATGTCAGTTCAATCATGTCGTCCTGGTGACAGATGATCAGCGGACCCGGCACCGAACCATTGTAGGTCAACGCCCAGATCGACGCGCCAGTATCCTCGTCGACAACCATTGGAATCTCTCGGGTTTCCATCGTGATCTCGATGATCTTGGGCCCGCCGGTCGCAACCTGCTCGTGTTCGGGCGCAAAGGGAGGCCTGACAAGATTTTGTTTCACGCGGGTGTAACCTGATAAGTCGGCTGGCTTTGCGCTGCCCTGCTCGCCCGCTGCCTTGTAGAGCTTGGCAGACGCGGCGTTGACGCCCGTTAGCTTTGGGGATCGGGGAGCCGCAGCCATGGCTCCGACACCGGAAATTGCAGCCGCTCCGGCAAGGACCGAGCCGCGCAACACGCCGCGCCGGCTGGTTTTCACTAGTCCTGGGTTTATAAACTTCGTCATCTTAAAGTCCCTTTTTCTTTGCGTGGTCCGCTGGGCGTTTCCG
>CAYPVG010000167.1:0-3731 GCA_964414085.1 uncultured Boseongicola sp.
GGAAACGTCTCTTTTGACGTTTGGAACGCAGAGCTAACTGAACTTTAATCTCTATATGTGAGAACACGCACGACGCTGGAAAAGGTCGTCGCTCAAGTGCGCATGTTGTTCATAGGATTGTTTCTCTCACTCGCGCTGCCAGCATGGTCAGCAACAGCTGGTATATTTAATGATATCAGTGAACTAAGGCCAGTAATTGAAGTGGAATTTTTACCACTAACTCTTGAAGACCTACTCGCAGTTCTCAGCGAAACATACCACAACGCAGACATCGCAACCGATGGACCGGACGTGGCCCAATTGGCTGCGCAAATGTGGTTTCTTGCGTTCTGGGTATTTGTCGTTTTGTGGTTGATTCCGAACGGCGCGGACTATGCGCGCTGGCTTGCCTCGACGGCTAGATCACGCACACGTTCGATCATCGCACGCAACCCATTGGACCGCTGAGCAGACAGATGATCGTTTAACCCGAGGCGTCCAAATTCAGCTCGAGCATCGACTTTTAGAACGTCTGAAACGCTCAGATCATTATAGAGCGCGTGCAACACGGCAATGAGCCCACGCACGATCATCGCATCACTGTCGCCGCGGAAACGAAACGTGGCGGATGGTCCAGAACCTTCTATCTCCGGCAAAAGCCATACCTGGCTTGCACAACCATCGACCTTTGTCGCTGGGACTTTGAACGCATCCTCAAGCGCCGGCATTGCTTTGCCCAGATCGATAACCGTACGATAGCGGTCTTCCCAGTCATCGAGAAAGTCGAATGTCTCGGCTATTTCTTCAAATGCTTCGCTGGCCATCTGGTCCCTCTTTCATTGCAGCATGAGGTAGAACGCGATGACCGAAAGGTCCAGACCACAGACTTTTCTTGCGTGTCCGTTTCCGATAGCACAACCTCAAGGCTTCAGGGTTAGGGAACAGGTCGCTATGGGTTCGTTCAGGCAAATTGTCATTGCAGGCGCAGTTTTGGCACTTGCAGGATGCGGATCATCTGGTGTGTCCCTCAATCCGGCGACGTGGTTTGCTGCGGACGACTCGGTAGAAATGGTCGAGACGGCCGCTTTTGAAACCCGGGTCGATACGCGCCCGATGGTCCCAGTTATTACCTCACTGACGATTGATCGGCTTCCAGGCGGCGTCATTGTACGCGCCACGGCACTCCCGGCCGAGCAAGGTTGGTTCGACACACAGCTCGTGGCAGAGGCCAGCTCTGATGCGAGCGTTCGACTGTATTCATTTCGTGGCAATCCACCGGAAGATGCAACGCGCGTCTCGACGCAACAGTCGCGCGAATTGACGGCCGCGACCTATCTTTCTGACATTGAGCTGCAGGGTATTCGCGCGATCCAAGTGGTTGGCGCAACGAATAGACAAGCGGTCAGACCTTAAGAACACGTCGAGAGCCACCGCGTTCTGGCAGTGGAAACACAACGTTATCTAGAGTCCGCGCGAAGGCGGCTAAAGCTCAAAGACTTCAACGGTTTGGCCGTTGGCTTTTAGCCCAAGTCGACCTTCGCATAGCAAAAGGGCGTCCTTCCCAAATGCTTTGTGGCGCCACCCTGACAGCGATTTCGCGTCCCGACGGCCTGCTGCAATCTCGTCAAGGTCAGACGAGGTCGCGATCAATTTCTGAGCCACACCAAGCTGCTCTGACTTGGCCTTTAGGAGCACGCGCAAAAGATCGGCGAGTGCTGGATTTACCTGCATTTTGTCGCGGGACCGGTCGGGTTTGGGCTGTTTGTCCGCTGGTGTATCCAGCCCCGCTTTTACGGCTGCAAGGATACCGTCTGCAACCTCGCCCTTGCGCGCCTCTCTGAGCAGCAGACGAGACCGACCCAAGTCCTCGACCGTGGCTGGTTTGGTGGAAGCCAGTTCAAGCAAAGCGTCATCTTTGATCACGCGGCTACGTGGAATGTTTTTCGATTGAGCATAGGATTCACGGAACCTTGCGAGCTCCCGAACGATGGCGAGGAATCGCCCGGAGTTGGTCCGCGTCTTCACACGTTTCCAAGCTTCCTCGGGATGAACGATGTACGTGTCCGGATCCGTCAGAACCGCCAGTTCTTCTTCCACCCATTCGCGCCGGCCGGATTTATCCAACTCGGCTGCGAGAAACTCATAAATGACCCGAAGATGTGTCACATCTGCCAAAGCGTAGGTCTTTTGCGCCTCAGTCAGCGGACGGCGCGACCAGTCTGTGAAGCGCGAGGACTTATCTAGCGATGCCTTGGCAACTTTGCGCACCAAAGTTTCGTAGCCCACCTGCTCGCCAAACCCAGCAACCATCGCGGCAACCTGTGTATCAAAAAGAGGCGTGGGTATGACCTGACCCTCGACGTAGAAGATCTCCAGGTCCTGACGCGCAGCATGGAAGACTTTTACGACTTTGTTGTTGCGACACAGATCGTACAACGGGTCAAGCTGCATCGACTTCGCCAGAGGGTCGACCAAAACCGCGTCTTCTTCGGCATCGCCCGGTATCGCGAGCTGCACCAGACAAAGCTTTGAATAATACGTGCGCTCACGCAGAAACTCAGTATCGACGGTCACATAAGGGGCTTTCGCAGCACGTTCGCAGAATGCCGCGAGTTGGTCAGTCGTTGTCAGTGTCAGCATGAACGCGGAGGTGTCCCTTTTTCGGCCCGTTCGCTGTTGATAGGGGTTTCGCTGTCCATGGACAAGATGACGGGCTCTTTGTCACCTGCCGCGAAGGCTCTCAGTACACGCGGATAAAGCTGATGCTCCATCGGAAGGACACGCGCTGCCAGGGTGTCTGGAGTGTCGTCCGCCAAAATCGGCACGCGCGCTTGTCCTAAAATGGGACCGCCGTCCAGAATTTCAGTCACAACGTGCACGCTGCACCCTGCCCACGCGTCGCCTGCTTCGATTGCACGTGCATGAGTGTTCAGCCCCGGGTACTTGGGCAAAAGCGAAGGGTGAACATTCAAAACCTTGCCCGCCCAGCGATTAACGAAGTACGGCGTCAGAACCCTCATGAAGCCGGCCAGGCAGATAATATTCACTCCAGCGGCATCGAGCTTTTCCGAAAGGGCAACCTCGAACGCCTCACGGTCTTTTCCGAAGGGCCGGTGATCTACAACGGCTGTTTCAACACCGCGCGCCTGGGCTTTCGCCAATCCACCTGCATCTGCCTTGTTCGACAAGACGAGGACCGGTGTTCCGGGATGCTCCCCGAGCATATCATCGACCAGCGACACCATATTTGAGCCGCTGCCCGATATCAGGACAGCAACACGCTTCACGACAGTTGTCCGCGGTAGACGACCCCATCGCCTTCGGTGACGCGGCCGATAACAGTAACATCGTGGCCGTCGTCTTCGAATGCAGACGTCGCCACTTCTACTCTGTCTTCGGGAACCGCTGCGATCATGCCGATGCCGCAGTTGAACGTTTTGAGTAGTTCACTTTCTTCAATGCCGCCTTGGCCTTGTAGCCATTGGAAGACAGGTGGAAGCGACCAAGCACTAAGGTTTACCTCGGCGCCACAGCCGTCGGGCAGCATCCGTGGGAGGTTCTCGGTAATGCCGCCGCCAGTGATATGTGCGAGGCCATTCAGAACTCCTCCTTCACGAATAGCGGCAACTGCGCCCTTCACGTAGATCTTCGTGGGGCGCAGCAGCTCGTGACCGAGGCTTTCCCCACCAACAGGAGATGGGGAGTCCCACTGCAATCCGCTGTGGCTCACAATACGGCGCACGAGTGAATAG
>CAYPVG010000168.1:0-12046 GCA_964414085.1 uncultured Boseongicola sp.
GTCCAGCCAGATGCTTCATTTCTCCATATCGGAAATCCGGTGGCCGCCTTAGGCACGGTTTCCGGGATGGCGATCAGGCGATCTTTCCTATCGACGGCGAGTGCTTCAATGCCGCCGTTATCGGTAAGGCCCCAGACCTCACGAGGAAGATCAATGAGCTGCGTGGGCGCAGCGTTCTCATAGACCAACAAGCGGTGTTTGCGCTCGAACGCTATAGCCATGCGGCCATCTGATAGGATCGCGAGCCCCTCACTATCTACCGCGTCTTCATCGTCCTTGCGAAAGAACGCGATGCCATCCACGTCTGCCAACGCACCGATTGGGCGGCGCTCTATGCCAGTTATGACATCGCCGTCTCGAACGAATTTGCCTTCATAAGTCTGAGCATTGTCGCCGATCGCGACAAAACTCGCGCCTCTGTTGGTGACCTCAATCGCGGACCATCCACCGAAGTAATCCTCGGGACGATCCCAAACATAAGTTACCAAATGCTCAACTGTCGGTTCCGCGCTGGCAGGGAGTGCCGACAGGATCAGCGCGATAAGACTTTTGCGCATTGCTGAGGAAGGTCGGCCATCACGAGTTCTTTGCGTGGCGGTGCTGGTTTTGCGTTTGGATCGGGTGGCGGTGGGTTCAGGATGCGATCCACCCAGCCTTGGGCTTCTTCGCAGCCGTCTCCGGCCGGCGGTGGCGCTTGCTCGACACATGCGCCTGCATTGCTGGGGCAGTTCAGGCGGACGTGAAAATGATAGTGGTGACCCCACCAAGGGCGGATTTTTCTAAGCCAGGAACGATCGCCGCGTGCGTCCTTACACATCTGAACTTTCGCGCCCGGAAAGACGAAGATGCGGGCTACGGCGGGATCGGATGCGGCGGCCTTCAGGATGTTGTGGTGCGCGCGAGTCCATTTGTCGTTCACAAAGGCCCCATTGGCGCGGCGCATGGAAATGGAGGAGATGTTCTCGCGCTCGTTGCGCGACAACGTCAGGTCAGATGCTGGCAACATCCAAAAGTCACCATCCAATCCGGACTGGTGACTTCTGTGCCCGGTCAGCATCGGCCCGCCACGGGGTTGAGAGAGATCGCCTACGTAGATGCCGTTCCATCCGGGCTGCGCAGCAGCCGCTTCCGAAAGACGTTCAATGAATGCAATCAAATTTGGATGGCCCCAATTCCTGTTCCGGCTGAGGCGCATTGCCTGCCATGTCGGGCCGGTTTCGGCGAGTTGCTGGCCGCCTGCGAGACATCCTTTGGCATAGCCACCGAAAGGAGCGGGCACGTGGGCTGAGCCACCGCGCTTCGCGCCAAAGAGTTCTTTTGCCAGTGGTTCGGCGGAAAGGGGTGTGATGGTCAGTAGAAATGCCGTCAGGACGGCTGCGATCCTGTATCCCATGTGTCTGCTCGATCTCCGTCGGGTTTCACCCATGGTAGCAAAAGGAGACCAAGAAGGAACAAAAAGATGAGCGGTGCCACGCCAAGGCGCGCGCTTTCGGTGATTGCGGTGACTGAGCCGATGAGGGCCGGGGCAAGGAAAGCCGTGGCGCGCCCAGAAAGTCCATAAAGTCCAAAGCTTTCGGTTGGCGCGTCTGGATCGGTATGGCGAACCATCATTGAGCGACTTGCCGCCTGTAAGACGCCGCCAAAGCCACCGATGAGGACGCCACAGATGAAGAATGTTGTGTCTGGAAGGCTGGAACCTTCCGCGAGTGCGATGCCGTAGAAGCTTTCGCGTGTCATGTTCACAATGGTCAGGCAGACGAGCATGAGACCGAGGATCGTGGCAACAATAACCGGCTTCGGCCCAAAGCGTTTGTCGAGACCTCCGCCGAGCCACGAGAAGAAAGCAGCGCCTAGCACGCTGATGATGCCGAAGATGCCGACTTGAGTGATCTCCCAATTAAGTACCAGCAGCGCGTAGGTGCCACCGAAGCCATAAAGGCCATTCAAGGCGTCGCGGTAGAGCATAGAGGAGCCGAGGTAGGTGGCGAGCGACCGGCGTTTTGTGAGGCCTTTGATAGCGTTGCCGAGGCTTGCGAGGGCTGCCCCCATTGAGGTGCGCTGTGTTTCTGTGCGGACTTCTCGGACCCAAAGGAAATAGGGGGTCATGAAGATCAGGAACCAAAGCGCCGTGAACGGACCGGTGGCGCGTGTTCCTTCTCTGGCCTCAGGATCGAGGCCTAGGATAGGCGAGAGACCAACTATGGTTTTGCCGTTTGCTTGTTCGACAAAGAGAACAAGCAGAATGGCCAAAGAAACAAGACCGCCGACATAGCCGAAAGCAAATCCGGAGCCAGAGATTTTCCCTATTTCTTCGGTTGTGCCGAGGGTGGGCAGCTGGGCATTTGTGAAGATCAATGCGTATTCCGCACCGATGAACCCGATGGAGAAGCAGATGAGCGCGAGATAAAGGTTCGACCCGCCTGGGTCCGTCCACCAAAGGCCAGTGGCGCCGATCGCGAACATGGTGGAGAACGCGACGATCCACGGCATCCGACGCCCCGCTGTGTCGGCCAAAGCACCCATGATGGGGCCGCCAAAGCCAACGAGAAGGCCGGTGATGGTGAGGGTGAATGACCAGATGGATTGGGCGCGAGCGTCGGCTGCCTCTTCCTCGAGACCCAACGTCATGTGGTGCTCGGCCGCAACAGAGGCGATGAAGGGTCCGAAGATGAAAGTGAGCAAAACGGTGTGATAGGGCTGGCTGGCCCAGTCAAAGAAATACCACCCCCAGATGCGTTTCCGTAGGCTCGGCTCGGCCATTTTATTCCCCTTACGTCACAACCGTTTAGACAGGGTCGTGGGCCACTGGCAACTATTAGTTGTGGATCGGCCCACTTTCCGGTGGCCAGGGCCTTGTTTTATCGGCTTCGATCCAGGCATTTGCCCAATCGGGAAGCTCAGGGCTCGTTTGATCCACTCTGATCATTGCGGCGAAGTCCTTGGGATTGATGGTGCCTTGACGGCTTTTCACAGCTGCTCGCAGAAGCAAATGATGGTTGCAGGTGTCGCCCTGCCACATGGATTGCTCGGCATAGACAAAGCGGTCGTCGAACCCGAGAAACCGCGTTTGCATCCGGTATTTCTGGAAAATCGGGACGCGTTTGCGATACCGCACAGATACGCCGGCGACCGGGAGCATCAGTCGTTCTCGTATGATCACGCCCATGAAGCCCATGCGAACCGTTGCCTGCCAGCGGCCGAGCTCGAACAGAGTAAGGATGCGACCGTTGTTTAGTTCTCCGAACGCATCCGTGTCCCAAGGCCATGCGCGATGGTGGGAGACGTGTGTATCGTAAACCCCGATCTTGGGCATTGAACGGCCACGGAGCATCAAATAGGCGGCGCGGAAATATGGGTACATGCTGAAAAACCTTTCGCTGCCTTGCATTTGAACAGCGCCGGCCTTGCGTCAAGATTTACGTTGCGAAAAGGTGGGGTACTTGTCAGAGCTCTCGCAGGGCCTTAGGTGAGAAAGCACTGAAAAGACGGGAACCGCCACATGCAATCGCTCCTTCAAATTCTGCTGCTTCTCCTTGATGTCGCTTGGTTCATCATGATCGTGCACATCGTTATGAGTTGGCTGATCAGCTTTAGCGTATTGAACTTGCACCAGCCGTTTGTGCGTCAGGTTTGGGACGGGCTGAACCGTCTCTTGGAGCCGGTTTACGGGCGTATCAGATCGTTTTTGCCAAACACGGGCGGGCTGGATTTGGCCCCTCTTGTCGCGTTAATCGCGGTGTATGCGCTGCGGATTATTCTGATCAACAACGCGGGCGCGTTTATCTGACACAGACCTGCGCGTCTGGCCTTGTTCACCTATCTTTCACATGGCACTGTGTAGGGAATAAGAGCAGACAAACCAACAGGCGCAGCAATGGACGGGTCCAATCCCACCGCCCATTCGATTCTAAGTGATGTCTTCGGCTTTGACGGGTTTCGCCCGATGCAGGCCGATATTGTATCGGCTGTAGCTGCTGGTCAGGACGTGCTTGCGATCCTGCCAACAGGCGGCGGAAAATCCCTTTGTTTTCAGCTTCCTGCTTTGATGCGTCCTGGTTTGACCGTGGTGATCTCTCCGCTGATCGCTTTGATGCGCGACCAAGTGCGAGCGCTTCGGGAGGCGGGGGTGTCTGCCGGGGCCTTGACCTCATCCAACACCGAAGAAGAGTCGGCCGAAGTATTTGAGGCGCTACACCAAGGCGATCTGAAGCTCTTGTACATGGCACCTGAGAGGTTGGCATCTGGCGGGACCGAACGGATGCTGGCGCAGGCTGGTGTTTCTCTGCTGGCCGTGGACGAAGCGCATTGCGTGAGCCAGTGGGGCCATGATTTCCGGCCGGACTATTTGCGGATAGGCGCACTTCGTCGGGCGCTCGATGTCCCGTTGGCGGCGTTTACTGCGACAGCCGACAGCGAAACGCGCGAGGAGATTGCGCGGCGACTGTTTGGCGATATTGAACCCGTTGTTTTCCTTGGCGGATTTGACCGACCAAATATTCATTTGGCTTTTGCCAGCAAAGATAAACCGCGCGACCAGATCCTGAATTTTTCCGCTGCGCGCAAAGGACAATGCGGCATCGTCTACTGCGGGACGCGGGCGAAGACCGAAACGCTGGCTAAGGCGCTGCGCGACGCTGGGCGGGAGGCCTTGGCCTACCACGGAGGGATGGAGCCGGAACAACGTCGTGAAGTAGAGCGGCGGTTTCAGACGGATGATGATCTGGTCGTGGTGGCGACCGTCGCGTTCGGGATGGGTATCGACAAGCCCGACATTCGCTGGGTGGCGCATGCGGATCTGCCCAAGTCAATTGAGGCCTATTATCAAGAGATTGGCCGCGCCGGGCGCGACGGTGCGCCGGCAGAAACGCTGACGCTGTTCGGGGCGGACGACATCCGTTTTCGGCGGATGCAGATCGACGAGGGGCTGGCCCCGCCGGAGTTGAGGCTCGCGGATCATGGGCGGCTGAATGCCTTGCTAGGGTTGGCCGAGGCACACGTGTGTCGGCGGCAAGACTTGTTGGCCTACTTCGGGGAAACGCGGGAGCCGTGTGGGGCTTGTGACCTGTGCGATACGCCGCCTGAGACGTTCGACGGGACCGAGGCCGTACGGAAGGCGTTGTCCGCTATTTTGCGCACCGGCGAAATGTTCGGCGCTGGGCATCTGACAGATATTCTCGTTGGAAATGAAACAGATAAGGTGCGTCAGCGCGGGCATGACGCGTTGCCGACATTCGGGGTTGGGCAGGATATCGACCGGCGAACCTGGGCCGCGATCTTTCGGCAGATGATGGGTCAGGACCTTGTGCGGCCTGATCCGGAGCGGCATGGCGGCCTGCGCATGACGGAAGCAGCAAGGCCGATTTTGCGGGGTGAAGCATCGATAACCCTTCGACGTGACACGATGAAAACCGCGCGGCGGCCTGCGGTGCGGACGTTGGTGAGCGAAGAAGATGCGCCTTTGTTATCGGCCCTGAAGGCGAAACGGCGGGCGCTGGCAGAGGCGGCGCGGGTGCCGGCTTACGTGATTTTCAATGACAAGACTTTGATTGAAATGGCGGAGCGGCGGCCGAACTCGCTGGATGAAATGGCGGGGGTGTCTGGCGTCGGTGCGAAAAAGCTGGAACGCTATGGCGCTGATTTTCTTGAGATAATCACCGGCGAAGCGGAAGCGCCAGCGCATCCGGCGCGGCGCAAGCTCGCGGGGCGTGCGGCGGGGGAGACCTATGATCGGCTCCTTGCTGTACAGGCAGATTTGGCGCGAGGGGAAGACGGAACGGGCAAGCCAATGTCTTGTTCTGCCTCGCTGTTGGCAAAGGTCGCAGCACTTGGCGCGGATCGGGCGGATGATGTGCATCGGCTCTTGGGCGAGCGTCTGGCCGAGCGGTTTGGCATGCCTTTTGCTGAAGTCTTAAGAGAAACCTGACGCAACGTTCGCTTCGCGAAGCACCGATTTGCTGGCTCAACCTTAATGTTTGTCAGTTTTCTCAGAAGATCCGGGTTTCTCGCAATCGGTATCGCGTCGGTATGACGTCGGTATTACGTCGGTATTTGGAAACCGTACGGAGCAGTTTTCGGGAGGTTAACGGACAGATCGACCGGTTTGTGAATGGATCGTTAACGCCGATGGCCGTTTTCAGCGCAGGAAGCCGATGGCGTAGGTCGGGGTGATCTGCTGGCTGGCAATGAAGTCATCGAGCGCTTTTTGGTCAGGCTGTTCGACGGTCATCGTTTCGATCAACGCAAGACCACCGGTGATAAAGAGGCTGTCGATGTCTTCACCCATCGCGCCCTTGATATCGGTCAGGATGCCGTCGCCGATGGCGAGGATACGGTTGTCGGGGATGTTGGTGCCCAGAGCGGCCAGACGGCGGCGGGCAAGGTCGTAAACGGGTGGGTGCGGTTTCCCGAAATAGAGGCTCTCTCCGCCCATTTCCGTGTAAAGCTTGGCGAGCGCGCCGCCGCACCATTCGCGGGTGTCCCCGCGATCCACAACGATATCAGGATTGGCGCAGAGGAGTTTCAAACCGCGGTCAATCGCGTTCTGGAAATCAGGGCGGTTCACGCCAGGATCTGCTTGCGCGTCGAATGGGCCAAGACAGGCGATGCCTGTCGCCTCGTCCAGAGGAACACGCGTGATCTCGACCGGGTCTTCGACGAGGTTGAGTCGCTCGAAGAAGACCAAGTCATAGTCCTGGCCCATGAACCAGACCTTGTCCCCAACGGCGCCCTGGAACATGGCAGAGCGCGCGCTGTCACCGCTGGTGGCGATGACGTCCCAGCAGTCGCGTGGAACGCCGATTTGTTCGAGCTGCATTTCGACCGACGCGCGTGGGCGGGGAGCATTCGTCAGAAGGACGACTTTTCCACCCTTGGCGCGAAAGGCCCGGAGCGCTTCGACCGCTTCGGGGAAGGGTTCGATCCCATTGTGGAGGCACCCCCAGAGGTCGCAGAAGACCGCGTCGTATCTGTCGGAAATATCCGCGAGGCTTTCGACGATGGGGGTGCTCATGTTTCGGTCAGACTTTCAAAGCTGGGATGATCTGCTTCTTCCGGCTGACGACACCCGGAAGCGCAACCATGTCACCGGTTGCTTTGACATCAAAGCTCTTCTCGGCCACGCCGCGGACGACGTCGTTCTGGATGAACAACAGCGCCTCTTCGCTGAGAATGTCTATCAGGAAGAAGAGAACGTGATCGACGCCATCGTCTTCGGCAACCGCCACGAGGTCCTCCATGAGGCCGGCTTTGCGCGCCAGCACAGTTCCCGGCGATGTGGTTTCAAGCACCGAGACGCGGAATTTCAGACCGTCGACCTCGTAAGCCTTGCTGTCCATGCGCAGCAGTTCACTGTCGGAATAGGATGAGACATCGGATTTTGCGGCGAACATTTCGGCCGCATAGTCGCGGATGTTGATGCCGAGTTCTCCAGCCAGTTTTTCGGCCAGTTGGCGATCGACGTCGGTGGTTGTGGGTGAGCGGAATTCCAGCGTGTCCGACAGGATGCAAGAGAGCATTGCGCCTTTGATGTTGTCCGGCATCTTATCTGCATCCGGGCCCATCAGGTCGTACATGATCGTCGCGGTACAGGCGACAGGGCGCACGGTAATGTTGATTGGGCCTTTTGTCTTCAAGCCGCCTTGCAGCATGTGGTGGTCGATCACCTCGGTCACGCGTGCGTCGTTGATGCTATCGGGGAGCTCGGCCACGTTATTGGTGTCGACGATGATGCATTCGTCGTCGGCAGTGACATCTTCCAGCAGTTCCGGGCGGTCAAAGCCCCAACGGCGCAGGACAAACAGTGCTTCGGTGTTCGGTTCGCCCAAAAGGCGTGCTTCGGCCGGAGTACCGCGGCATTCGGAGAGGTACCATGCCCAGATCAGAGGAGATCCGGTCGAGTCAGTATCAGGGGATTTATGGCCAAAAACTTTGACGGTCATTGGGTGGCTTTCTGTCAGATCGCGTTTGTTTGGCCGCGCATTATACCAGTGGGTCTGGGTTGTCACGTGGGCGCGGCTGCTTGGTTTTGACGCATGGTTGCAAATGAATTATGAAGCGGATGTCTTTTAGGAGGACACTGACAATGGATCATCTGGCCTGACGCCTGAACCCTTTGCCTGATGCCGCGTTTGGCGTCGCTGTTATCCTTTAGGAGTATCCTGACAATGGACATGTTTGGCTGACGCCCTCTAGCCCGGGCGTGTATTTCGCATCGCGTCTTTATCGGCGCGACGTCCGACTATTCTCGAACATGAAAGGTCAAAAGATGGCCGAAATTCCAAAGAAACCCGCTATGGGCGGGCAAAAAGATGTGTTGTCCAAGGTGTTGGACACGAAACGACGAGGTGGATTTGCTGATCGTCGTCACGGGCCGAAGGGCTTGAAGCCTGGCCGCACCGCTGGCGGTCGCCCGCCGCGCTTTCCGGGTCGTACCGGGGGGCGTTAGGATAAGTGTTGCCTCGGGGCGCTTGATGCGCCTCGGGGTTTCAAGGCATCAAGGGGCTCAAGCAGGCAGGGGCAGCGGGTGCGCGAGACCGAGTTATATGCGCCGATCAAGGCGTTTCTTGAAAGTCAGGGCTGGGACGTGAAGGCCGAGATCGGGGCAGCAGATGTCGTGGCCACGCGCGACGGTGATCCGCCATTGATTGTCGAGTTGAAGGTCGGGTTTTCGCTGGCCTTGGTGCATCAGGCGATTGATCGGCAGTCGATGAGTGATCTTGTCTATGTCGCCGTGCCGCGGAAGACTGGGAAGGCGTTCTATTCCTCTTTGAAGCAAATGAAGAAGCTCTGTCGTCGGTTGGGGCTGGGGCTGATGACAGTTCGGATGAAGGACGCACTTGTCGAGGTGCATTGCGATCCAGGACCGTTTCAGCCTCGCAAGATCAAAATAAAGAAAGAGCGGCTGTTGCGCGAGTTTGCCCGGCGCGAGGGGGACCCAAACGTTGGAGGTGCCGCGCGCACGGATGGGCTGGTGACGGCCTACCGGCAGGACGCACAGGCCTGTGCGAAGTATCTCTTCGACAGTGGGGCCACCAAAGGGGCCGAGGTCGCACGAGCAACCGGGGTGGATTCCGCAACCAGGATCATGCGGGACAATCACTATGGTTGGTTCGAAGCGATAGAGCGTGGGGTCTACGGGCTTACGCCGAATGGGGCTGAGGCTGTTCTTGGATTGAGTGGTCCGCAAGATGAACTTTGATCTCATCCTGGACGTCGGCCCTGCGGTTATGGCGGCATGTGTCTTGCTCAGTCTGTTTGCCGGGTTCATCAAGGGGACGGTTGGCTTTGCGCTGCCGATGATCCTGATCTCGGGGCTGGCGACGTTTCTGCCCGCAGAAGTGGCCTTGGCGGGAATGATTATCCCGTCTGTTGTTGCAAACACCTATCAGGCATTCCGAAACGGCGCGCTCGCGGCGCATCAGTCGGTCAAAGATCACCGCGTGTATCTGGGCGTCTTGCTTGTGGTGCTGGTCTTAAGCGCTCAGCTTGTGACCCTGCTGCCGTCGTGGTCGCTCTTCCTGATTGTTGGTATCCCGATTTCCGTGATGGCGACGCTCCAACTGGTTGGATGGCGTCCAAAAGTAGACCCTTCGCGTCGCCGCACGGTCGAAGTCGGAGCAGGCTTCGTGTCGGGGTTTTTAGGCGGAATGACGGGTGCGTGGGGTACGGCAACGGTATTCTATCTTACGGCCTTAAGCACACCGAAGATCGAGCAAATGCGCGTTCAAGGCGTGGTGTTTGCCGCCGGGTCGTTCATGTTCTTCTTTGCGCATCTGACGTCGGGCATTTTGACCGCATCGTCTCTCACACTGTCGGCGGTGCTTCTGGTGCCTGTGCTGATCGGATTGGGAATTGGGTACCGCTTGAATGCGCGACTGGATCAGGAGAAGTTCCGAACAGTCACCCTTATCGTGCTGATCCTTGCAGGGTTAAACCTGATACGCCGCGGGCTCTTGGGATAAACGCGACAAGCCGGAAGGACGAAGGGCCCGTCGACGACGAGCCCTCTTTGACAGCTTCTTCTTGCAAGTAACGACTTAGCTGATCGCCACCGCTCTTATGTCGTCGTCGATGTGCTGCTCGTACTGCTCAAAATTCTCGGCAAACATGGCAACAAGCTTGGCTGCCTGACGGTCATATGCTTCACCGTCGTCCCATGTACGACGCGGATCGAGCAGGATGTCAGGTACCGCACTGGCTTTGACGTGAGTTGGGACTTCGAACCCGAAGTTCTTGTCCTTGCGGAATTCCACACCTTCAAGCGATCCATCGAGTGCTGCGGTCAGCAAAGCGCGAGTGGCTTTGATCGGCATCCGTGACCCCGTGCCGTAGGCACCGCCGGTCCAACCCGTGTTCACCAACCAGCACGTCGCACCGTGCGTCGCGATCTTCTTGCGCAGGAGTTCGCCGTAGACCTCGGGGCGGCGTGGCATGAAGGGGGCGCCAAAGCAGGTTGAGAAAGTAGGTTGCGGTTCGGTAACGCCTCGTTCTGTTCCCGCCACCTTCGCAGTGAAGCCCGAAAGGAAGTGATACATCGCCTGCGCTGGGGTCAGCCGAGCAATCGGCGGGAGCACACCAAATGCGTCGCATGTCAGCATGATGATGTTTTTCGGATGCCCACCAATCGCTGTTTTCGAGGCGTTGGAAATATAATGCAGCGGGTAAGCGCAGCGCATATTGGCAGTGAGGCTGTCGTCTTCGAAATCGAGCTCTTTGGTTTCGGGATCATAAACCATGTTCTCGATCACCGTGCCGAACTTCGACGTGGTGTCGAAGATCTCAGGCTCGGCATCGCGCGAGAGGTTGATGGTCTTGGCGTAGCAGCCGCCTTCGAAGTTGAAGGACCCGCGATCTGACCAGCCGTGCTCGTCGTCGCCGATCAGGATGCGTTCCGGGTCGGCGGAGAGTGTGGTTTTCCCGGTACCGGACAGCCCGAAGAAGACAGCTGTATCTACCGGATTGCCTGGGGCGTGGTTTGCCGAGCAGTGCATCGGCATGATGCCTTTTTCCGGAAGGAGATAGTTCAGAAGTGTGAACACGGACTTCTTGTTTTCGCCTGCGTACTCCGTTCCGCCGATCAAAATGAGCTTCCGGTCGAAGTTCATCGCGATGACAGTTTCGCTACGGCAGTTGTGACGCTTGGGGTCGGCGCGGAACGACGGTGAGTTGATCACCGTGAATTCTGGCACGAAGCTGTCCAGGTCTTCGCGTTCCGGACGGCGCAACATGTGGCGGATGAAGAGAGAGTGCCACGCAAGTTCGGTGACCACGCGGACGTCCAAACGGTGCGCGGGGTCCGCGCCGCCGAAGAGGTCCTGTACGAAGTAGTCGCGGCCCTTCATGTGCGCGATCATGTCGTCGTAA
Organism: uncultured Boseongicola sp.; assembly: GCA_964414085.1. Taxonomy (GTDB): domain Bacteria; phylum Pseudomonadota; class Alphaproteobacteria; order Rhodobacterales; family Rhodobacteraceae; genus Boseongicola. The sequence continues at coordinate 11,362 of CAYPVG010000168.1, forward strand.
AGCTGGTCGAAGCCTTTAGGCGACATCGGACGGTTGTTGTCCCACCAGATCGTGTCTTCAACACTGGGCGTGCGGACGACGTGCTTGTCGTTTGGTGAGCGACCCGTGAATTTGCCAGTCGAGACTAGAAACGTCCCCCCTTGACCCAATTCTCCCTCGCCGCGACAGAGCGCTTCGCGGATGATGTCGGGTTCCATGAGGTTGTAATAGACCTCGCCCAGCCCCGAGATACCTTGTGTTTCAAGTGTATGTTCGGAATTTACCCGGCCTTGTGACATGCCCCTGACGCTCCTTTTCGCGGTTCTGGGTGCGGGACGACGACTGCCAATCCCACGGTTTCGATGGTCTTGTGGCGTTTATATGCGGGCAGTTTTCGTGAAGAACAGGACGGAACCGCACAGTTAGCGCCACCAATTTCCCGAGATCGCGGGTTTAGCGCCAACATCTGTCGGGCAGAGTCAGGATTTTCGCAAAATTCGGTCCAACCTGTGGCGAATTAGCCGAATCTCAACAAAAACAACGTCTCAATTGCGTGGAGAATAGGCCCGATTCGCACATAATTGTTGAATTACCGCAAATCAGACACGAGTATGCCCAGAAAAAGACACGACAGAATGCGCCAATCATAAGGCGTTCATGAGCAGTAAAAGGAATAATCTCATGTCCAGGATCGCACTGGTCGATG
>CAYPVG010000169.1:0-6118 GCA_964414085.1 uncultured Boseongicola sp.
TACGATGTCGAAGACTTTCAAAACAGTCAGAGTAATTGTCGTCCACACAACAACGATGGTCGGCATGATTTGCGGCACTTTGATTTTGAAGAAGATCTGAAACGGGTTTGCGCCATCAATAATTGCCGCCTCGATCGTTTCTTCAGGAATACCGCGTAGGGCTGCTGACAAGATAACCATGGCGAAACCGGTCTGAATCCAAATCAAAACCACCATCAAGAAGAAATTGTTATAGAACGGCAACGTCAGCCAGGTTTGCGGCTCACCATATGGCAAGTCAGCTGTCGCGATGCCAAGGAGCGACCCCAGGGATTCCCAGACCATCCAAAGTGCAACGAGCGCTCCGATCACGCGAACAATGGCAAACCCAGTTCCGCCGACCCGTTCATTTTGATTAATGAAGGGCTTAATCAGCAAGTAGCCTACGTATACCACGATCGCGAGGAACGAGAGTACGATGACGAGGGGCAGAAGCTTAAGGAACAGGAATGATCCGATTCCGCCTTCAAACTGCAACCAGACAGCGTTCAACACGCCGATTTGGTCCTGATCTTCAGGACGTGTGTCGTAGATCAGTTTAAAGATAACCGATGCGCCCACGAAAGAAATCGCCATCGGCATAAAGATCAATGATTTCGCAAGCGAACCCCACGCTATGCGGTCCGTTAACTGTGCGACCAGAAGGCCAAACGCCGTAGCCGCAGCAGGAACCACAATCAGCCAGAGCATGTTGTTGCGCATGGCTTCCCAGAACTTCGCTTCCGAGAACATCTGGTTGTAGTTTGCAAGACCAACGAAAGCATCGTCTTGGCTTCTATCGGTCAATGACAGCCGGAGCGTCTCAAAAACAGGATAGGCCAGATACAAACCCAACGCGAACATTGCAGGAAAGAGGAACAACCAAGGTCGAACCTGATTGGCTCGGTTGATGTTCTGACCAGCATTCGGACCCTTCGCCGGGAAGATGTATTTATCCAGAATGAGGTTCGAAAAGTAGAAATAGCCGAGACAACCACCGACACCGATGATGATCGTCACGAGACCTAATAATGCAGGATGCATTGGTCCCCTCCCTTCGCTCTTTCAGCAGATGCGCGTTCGAATGTCGTGCTTTGTTTTGAGAGACCCCGACAAACACCGGGATCTCTGTTCTTTTGAGGCGAGGATCTTACTTCAAAGCTTCCCAGCTCGCCTGGATTTCGTCGGCAACTTCCTGAGCGGACTTACCGCTCGTGAAGTCAACCATGCCGGTCCAGAAAGTGCCCGCACCGACACCACCTGGCATCAGGTCGGAACCGTCGAAGCGGAATGTCGTAGCGTTCACAAGGATTTCCGCCTGACCGCGCAGCGCGTCGTTCAGATATGTTTCAGGGTTCACCGACTTAAGTGGTGTCAGGAAGCCGGATTGAGCACCAAAGACTTCGTGCGCGAGAGGCAGCTGGAGGAACTCCATAACCGCATCAGCTGCTGGCGAAGGATCAGTAATCGCCAAGAGTGTACCACCACCTAGAACCGGGTTACCCAGATCTTTGCTCTCGTAGGATGGGAAGTAGAAGAAATCTACGTCCTCACCGAACTCGATACCCTCTGGGAAGAAGGCTGGTACAAACGAAGCCTGACGGTGCATGTAGCACTGAGCAGGAGCCGAGAACATGCCCTTCGGGCTGTCACGGAAGTCTGTGGATGCAACTGCACCAGCGCCGCCAGCGACTTTGTCGTCGTCGCCTACAAACCAACCGAACTCTTCAATTGCGGCCACGACGCGCGCGTCGTTGAATGGCATGTCGTTGGTTGTCCATGCATCGTAAACGTCTGCTGGCTGAGTACGAAGCATGATGTCTTCAACCCAGTCAGTTGCTGGCCAACCGGTCGCGGCGCCCGAACCCAAACCGATGCACCATGGTGTTTCGCCGTCTGCCACGATTTGCTCAGTCAGCTCACGAAGCTCTTCCATGGTTTCCGGGACATCATAGCCAGCATCTTCAAAGTTCTCAGGAACGTACCAAACGAGTGACTTAACATTCACGTTGTAGAAGAAGCCGAACAGCTGATCATTGCCGTCTTTGTCCGCAAAAGTACCCAGATCAACCCAGGACGAACCAGCGCCATAGTTATCGGTGACGAAGTCGCCCATGCCAGCTGGCAGAGGAGAGAGAAGACCGCGTGCTGCCATATCAGACGCAAGACCAGGCTGAGGGAACACTGCGATGTTTGGAGCTGCACCCGCTTCAGCATCTACAACGATCTGCTGCTCAAAGGAGTCCGATCCTGTATAGATAGCTTCTGCACCGGTCGCGGCTTCAAAGTAGGCCAACACGCTGCGGAAAACACCGTCTTCCGGCTGAAGCCATGGGCCTGTGATGGTGACAGTCTGACCGCTCAGGTCTGGCGCATTTTCAGCCCATGCGTTGTAGCTGTCCCAAGAAAATGCACCATCGCCTGGTGCAAACGCGAGGTGGCCGTCTGCAAATGCAGCGCTTGTCGACAATGCGACGACGGCAACGCCCGTGTAGAGTGACTTTTTCATTGGTTTCCTCCCAGAAAGTACACTTAGCTGTCACGCTCAACTAAGACCGATTCTTCGATCTTCCAAAGCGCTTTGACTGACGCGAACCTTGCTGATCATTTCTCAATTGTCAATCAATTCACGGGATTTCTTTGTATTTTTGGATAAATTTCCGCGATGCAGCATTTCGTGCCGCATGGCAGTATATTGCTTTCCAATAAGAAATGGCGCTCACCCTGTTGAATTTTCAAAGCGCTTTGGTACACCTATGCCTCATGAACCTTAAGCAACTGGCAGAGAATCTAGGGCTTTCACAAACGACGGTGAGTCGCGCCCTGAACGGCTACCCTGAAGTCAGCGAAGCGACTCGGCGCAAAGTTCGCGAGGCCGCAGAGCAGTACGATTATCGCCCGAATACAAGAGCGAAGAGTCTTGCAACTGGAAAAGCCATGACCATCGGTCATGTCGTGCCCGTCTCGAGCAAACATGAGATGGTGAACCCTATCTTTTCTGACTTCATCGCAGGTGCCGGTGAGGCGTATTCACGGGCTGGCTACGATCTTCTGCTATCTGTTGTTCCAGATTCAGAACAGGAGAGCGTGTATCGCGATATTGCCAATAGGCAAATTGTTGACGGCCTCATTGTGCATGCTCCAACGCTTCAAGATCCGCGCCTCCCAATGCTTCAAGAATTGAGCATCCCTTTTGTTGTACATGGTCGATCGACTGGTGTGACGACGCCGTATAACTGGTTGGACGTAAATAATCGTCGTGCATTTGAACGCGCCACGGGATTGCTCTTGGATCTTGGGCATCGACGCATCGCGCTACTTAACGGATTGGCGACGATGGATTTTGCCCATCGCCGTACGGATGGATACAAACGCGCACTGATGGATCGTGGCATAGGTATCGATCCCGACCTCATCTTCCATGATGAGATGACTGAAAACTACGGTTTCGAAATTGCACGAAGGCTTCTTTCTCAGGCCAATCCACCCTCTGCCTTTGTGGTATCTTCTATTATCCCCGCCATCGGCGTACGTCGTGCCATCAAGGACGCAAATCTCGTATTTGGAAAAGACGTTTCCATTATCGTCCACGACGACGACTTGTCCTACTTCCGTAATGCCGGCGACGTGCCCTTGTTTTCAGCAGTCCGATCCTCTGTAAGAGAGGCAGGAAGGCAATCGGCAGAAATGCTCTTGGAGATTATTCGTCGCCGTGAGCTTGGCCGACCGGACGGAGAGCCAATGCAGGTCTTAATGGAAGCGGAATTGATGATCGGACAGTCAACTGGGCCATTCTCGCATGACTCGTCAACGGAGCCTGCGTGAGGTGAAACCCGCGCATCGCCCCACTTGTAGAGCTATGCGGAATCAGCCAAACACCGCGCCAACCAAACAACCTTGCTGAAAGAAATTGGGTATCGCCATGACTCAAGAAACCAATTCTCGTCATTTGTTGGTTGCAGATGTTGGCGGCACCAACACGCGTGTTGCACTCGCGCGTGGCGGAGCCCTGCAAACGGATACCATCACTCGGTACAAGAATGCGAGCTACCCAGGCCTGGAAACCGTTCTTCGAACTTTCATGGAGGAACAAGGTCTTTCTAATATAGATGGTGCTTCAGTCGCCGTTGCAGGTCCTGTGCGTGATGGTCGAGGTGTCATGACCAATCTCGATTGGTCAATTGATCGCGAGGCCCTCCAAAGAGCGACCGGCGCCGAGCAGACTGCTGTTTTGAATGATCTACAGGCCCAGGGCCACGCACTTGGATTGATAGACGAAGACAACCTGCAAACCGTCGCGCCCGGACCCGCCCCGGTTCCGCACAGCGGGCGACTGGTTGTTGGTGTTGGAACTGGCTTCAATGCAGCTCCGGTTCACGACACGTTGCAAGGCAGGTTCGTTCCGCCTTCTGAAGCAGGCCATGCCAACCTGCCAATACGTACAGAAGCAGATTTGCGCTTGTGCCACTTTGTTGAAACTGCGCACGGATTTCCGGCCATTGAAGATGTATTGTCGGGCCGCGGTCTGGAACGCGTTTATCGATGGCATGCAACCGAAGCGGGCGTCCCAGCAGAGCGCAGCGCTGCCGAGATAATGGCTGCATGCAGCACCGGCGAGGATGAGATTGCGGCGGAATGCGTTCATACCTTTATTCGCATCCTTGGCACTGTGTGCGGCAACCTTGCGCTCGTCCACCTACCCTTCGGTGGAGTGTATCTTGTGGGTGGCGTTGCACGCGCGATGGCTCCCCATTTCCAGACCTTCGGATTTGTAGAAGCGTTCCGGGACAAAGGCCGATTTGCAGGCTTTATGCAGAACTTCGCGGTGCAAATCGTTGAAGATGACTACGCGGCATTGACCGGGCTTATCTCGCATCTCGAAAATTGACGATAAATTTCTGCCTCGTGTAACCGCGAGTTAAGAAACGCTCGGATAGACCTTCGGCAACTTAGGCGAAGGATCAAATCTAATGGTCGGTACGACGACATCTGATGTTCAGACGACACCGTTTCATATTGCACTTCCCGAACGCCTGGATACGGCCGCTGCGCAATCTCTTCATGCCGAGTTGTTAGCCCACGCAAATGAAGATCTTCATCTCGATTTTGCATCAGTCGCAATGCTGGGCGGGCTGTGCCTTCAGGTTCTTTTGAACTTAAGACACCATTGGGAAGTAGGTGGCCGCAGCGTCACGCTCACAAACATATCGCCGCAGATTTCCAAAGCGTTGGCCGACTTCGGTACCAGCCCCTCTGCCCTCTCAACGGAAAGTTTGTCATGACGATTTCGGTTCTTGCCGTCGATGACAGTCGAACAATGCGCGACATGATTACCTTGGCGCTGAAAGACGACGACTTTGACGTCCACGTCGCAGAAGATGGTGAACATGGCTTGGAAGTGCTGCAAAGTGTCGTTCCTGATGTCATCATTACGGACATCAATATGCCTCGACTGGACGGTTTCGGCTTTATCGACGCCATTCGCGCAAGAGACTCATCAAAGCATACTCCAATTCTTGTCCTAACTACGGAAAGCGCGGACGAACTGAAGGCACGCGCTAGGGACGCCGGCGCCACGGGTTGGATCGTAAAACCTTTTGCGCAAGACAAACTTATTCGCGCGCTGCGGACGGTCACGGGGTAATTTACCATGTCCGATCCGATGCAGGAAATCCGAGCTTCATTCTTTGTTGAATGCGAAGAATTGCTGGAAGCGCTCTTTGACGCGCTCCAAAACATGTCGGAAGAACCTGAAAATTTCGATACAATCAACGTGGCTTTTCGTGCTGTGCACTCCATTAAAGGTGGTGCTGGCGCGTTCGCTCTGGACGATCTGGTGGCGTTTGCACATCAGTTCGAAACCGTCATGGATATGGTGCGGTCATCTAGCTTGGCTGCAGATGACGCATTGCTTGCCACTTTCTTTCGCTGTGGAGATATGCTCTCTGATCTCGTGCACATGTCGCGTGACGGTGAGGAAATTGACGAGAGCCTGTACCATCCACTTCTTCAGGAGCTGTCATCTCATGCGGGTATAGGACTCGAGGAAACAACAGAAGAAATTGCGGACGAAAACTTCCAACCGCTGGCGCTTGATCTC
>CAYPVG010000170.1:0-12472 GCA_964414085.1 uncultured Boseongicola sp.
AGTTGCTTACAGATGGATCCGGCAATTCTGTTGCTGAGATAAACTTTTTCCCACTTCCGCCGGGTGGACCTGCAGAAGCTGGCGCCGCGATCATGACACCGTTGGAAACCCTACTGACGGAAAATCTTCGGGTTTCAGTCGATGGTGGTGAGGCACGTGTTTATCCCTACAGTTTTTGCACGGTGGAGGGTTGTGTGGCCCAACTTGGATTCACCCCAGAAGAAGTGACCGGTTTCAAACGAGGAGCGGCCGCGCAAGTAACCCTAGTTCCAGCCCGTGCACCCGACCGCACCGTGGATCTAACCATGTCCCTGTCCGGCTTCACTGCGGCGTACGAAGAGCTGCGTAGTCGCGCAGGCCTCTGAACAATTTGGATTAAGGGGGGCGATCAAGCCCCCGCCATCCGTTGAACTGTTTTTACCAGCTGAGCGGTTGAGCCGTCTTTTCCGTCCACGCTTGTCTCACCAGCAACAACCGGTTCCAAGGCTATCGCAAGCTCTTTGCCAAGCTCCACACCCCATTGATCGTATGAATTGATCCCCAGCATCGCGCCCTCGACGAATACTCGGTGCTCATAAAGCGCGATGATCTGACCGAGAACATAGGGTGTCAGCTTTGGATACACGAGTGTGGTAGAGGGCCGGTTCCCGGGGAAAACCCGGTGCGCCGCCTGACGTTCGAGTTCTGCGCCATTGAACTTACTTGCGACGATAGCCCGGGCTTCTGCCAAGGTACGTCCCCGCATAAGGGCTTCTGACTGGGCCAAGCAGTTGGCGACGAGTAACCGATGTTGGTGCGTCAAGTCCTCTTCAAATCCTTCGGCACCTACCATGAATTCGCAAGGCACGACCCGTGTCCCTTGATGGATTAATTGATAGAAAGCGTGCTGGCCGTTTGTGCCGGGTTCTCCCCAAACCACCGGCCCAGTGTTGCCATCAACGTTGCGACCGCTCATGGCGGTAGACTTACCGTTGCTCTCCATTTCGAGCTGCTGGAGGTACGCGGGCAGTCTCGAAAGCCGTTGTTCATAGGGCAGAACCGCACGCGTCGCATAACCCAAGCCTTGATTGTGCCAGATGCCTGTCAGCGCAAGCATCACTGGCAGGTTCTCCAATGGCTCGGCGGTGCGGAAATGTGTATCCATCCACGCGCCGCCACGCAGGAACGCCCGGAAAGCGTCAGCACCGATTGCAATCATGAGGGCAAGCCCGATGGGCCCCCACATGGAATAGCGTCCACCAACCCAATCTTCGAAGCCGAAAACGCGGTCCGACGGTATCCCGAAGGCGGCAGTTTTGTCTGCCGCCGTAGATAGCGCTGCGAACTGTGCCGCTGGGTCGGCGACCTTTTCACTCACCCATGCCTTGGCGGTGCTTGCGTTGGTCATGGTTTCGATTGTTGTGAAAGTTTTGGACGCAACGATGACGAGCGTCGTGCTTGGATCCAATGGGCGCAAAATGTCGGCAATATGTGCCGCATCGACATTCGACACATAGTGGCAGCGGGGACCATCATGATATGGCGCAAGAGCAAGTGTCGCCATGGCCGGTCCAAGGTCTGAACCGCCAATGCCTATATTGACCACATCTGTGATTGCACCGCCCGCACCTTGGAAAGTTCCATTGCGAACAGCGGTTGCAAAATCTGCCATTCGGCCAAGTGTTTCCAAAACACCAGGCATGACATTCTCGCCATCCACATAAACCGGATCGCCATCCAGATTTCGCAGGGCGGTGTGAAGGACGGCCCGATCTTCGGTTTCGTTGATCTTCTCTCCAGCAAACATCGCGTCGCGGCGTGCCTCGACTTCCGTTCCTTTGAAGAGATCCAACAGGACTTGCCGGCCCGCATCGTCCATTGCAGTTTTTGAGTAATCGAACAGGAGGTCGCCGGCGCTGACCGAATAGTTGCGGGCTCGTGAAGCGTCTTCAAAGCGATCAATAATAGGGGTTTTTGCGGCAGCCTTGGCGGCTGATTGCAAGGTGCTCCAGGTCATTTGCTCTCCTCAGGGTGCCCAGTGGACTGTAGCATCGGACAAGACCGTCGCTATCGGCGCGTCTGCGGGAGGGAGCCTTTGTGCCCTCTCCAATGCGGCCTTCTTTTCTTCACCGGTTATCAGGACGTGCGTAGAAATTGCGCCGCGCAGAACAGGTGCAGTCAGCGACAGCCTCGGTTCAAGGTCTCCGTCCGGTGGTGTAAGTGCCATGATCGGCGCAGCCTTATCCGACAAAGCTTCCGGCAGTTCCGTGGCCCCCGGGAATAAGGAAGCTGTATGCATGTCCGTACCCATGCCCAAGAGCAAAACCGAGATTGGTAGCTCTTTTGTCAATACATCATAGAGCGCGGGCCAATCACGGTCTGTTTCCGGGACGAGCCGCAAGAACGTTGCCGCAGAGGCGCGCCCGGTCAAAAGCCGTTCGCGCACTAGACGTTCGTTGGAGCGCGGGTGATCCGAAGGCACCCGGCGTTCGTCCGTCAGCAAAACGTGGACACGAGACCAATCCAGATCCGCGGCGGACAATGCGTCAAACATTGGCCCAGGTGTCGAGCCCCCCGGCACCGCCAAAGAAGCCCATTCTTGCTCGAATAGGCAGGTGTTCAACTCCCCGGCAATACGACTGGCCAGGTCAATCATCATCATTTCGGAGTCAGGGTAGGTTTCCAGATGCATATTCACCTTTCTGACCTGAGTGTCAGGCCTTGATATCGAGCCAGCGTCGCCCTTCGCGATGCATCAATACAGCTGCATCTTCTGGACCTGTCGAGTCGACGTCGTAAGCCTTGGGGCGATCACCGCGACTTGTCCAGTCTTCGATGATTGGATCCGTCCAGGACCAAGCGGCTTCGACTTCGTCTCCACGCATGAAGAGGGTCTGGTTGCCGCGAATAACGTCCATGATCAGGCGTTCGTATGCATCCGGCACGTCTTCCACGTCTGGTCCAAGAGCATCCGCGAAGGTCATGTCCAGCGGGACGTCGACAAGGCGCATACCTCCAGGACCAGGTTCCTTAATGGTAACACCTAAGGTGATGCCCTCGTTTGGCTGAAGACGAATTGAAAGAATGTTCCGATGGCGTCCGCTTTCCGCATCAAAAATGGAATGTGGCGTTTCCTTAAAGACAATCGAAATTTCAGATGCACGCGCCTTCAAACGTTTTCCGGTGCGTAGATAGAACGGCACCCCCGCCCATCGCCAATTTGAAATTGCAAGCTTCATGGCGATGAAGCTTTCCGTGATACTGTCACGGTTCTCGACCTCGTCCAGGAAGCTTTCAGCTTTAATATCAGATACATACTGACCCCGAACGATGTCGTCTCTGAGTGCGGGATCCAGTGCACGGATCACTTTGAGTTTCTCGTCGCGAACTGCGTCAGGATCGAAATGTGCAGGCGGTTCCATCGCAATCAAGCACAGTAGCTGCATGAGGTGGTTTTGCACCATATCCCGCATTGCACCTGACTTATCGTAATAGCCACCCCTGCCCCCAACTCCGACCGTTTCGGCGACAGTGATTTGTACGTGGTCGACGTATTGAGCATTCCATAGCGGTTCGAACAGCATGTTCCCAAATCGGACTGCCATCAGGTTCTGAACAGTTTCTTTGCCGAGATAGTGGTCGATCCGATAGATTTGGCTCTCATCGAAATGCTCGCGCAACGTTGCGTTCAGGGCCTTGGCACTTTCAAGATCACGCCCAAATGGCTTCTCGACAACAATGCGGGCTGTTTCATTGGCAATCTTGTGGGTGTGCAGCCGCTCTGCAAGGGAACCAAAAAGGCTTGGTGCCACAGAGAAGTAAAATGCTTGAACGACGTCTTTGTCACTGCGGACAAGCTTCTTAAGATCGGACCAGCCGGCACTGCCCGTCGCATCAATCTTGACGTAACCAATCTGAGCTATGAACTTCTTGACCTGTGCAGAAGGCCGGTTCTCTTTTGCGACGAATTCTTCAAGCGCAAGTTTGATGTCTCGCTGAAAATCGGCGTCAGACAAGTCTGATCGTGCCGCCCCTATAATACGCGATGTGTCAGGCATTTGACCGGACATGAACCGGCGGAAAAGCCCAGGGAAAATCTTCCGTCTGGCCAGATCGCCTGTGCCGCCAAAAATAACGAGGTCAAAGTCCTCAACCGGAATGACGCGCGAGACCATGAGCGAGTTCCTTTTTGATCTTAGCAGTCGCAGCGTTAACGCTAACAAAAGTCTTTTGTGAGGCGCATATCGCTATTCGCGGCGCAAGTCTAGCGACAAGCGATCCGTTCACAAGTCCGTCACGTCCTTTGCAAGATACTTTGCGATCCCACGACAAGCGTCTAGGTATGCTGCAACGCAGGATTGAAGAGACTCATGAAAGACCAAGTTCCCCATGGCCTCGCGCCAGAAAAGTTCAAAGATCCGTTCATTACCGCAAAAGGTGAACAGCGGGCCGAGGTAAAGCTGACAAACCCCGAAACGCTTTGGTTCAACACAGGGACACTCTGCAATATTGAGTGTGTGAATTGCTACATTGAGTCATCGCCGACCAATGATCGATTGGTTTACATCACTGCCGATGAAGTAAGCGACTACCTAGATCAACTCGAGGATCGCGATTGGGGTGTGCGTGAGATTGCGTTTACCGGTGGTGAGCCCTTCATGAACCCCGAGATGATCGAGATCACGCGCCGATCGCTTGATCGTGGTTACGACGTTCTTATCCTGACCAATGCCATGCGCCCAATGATGAGAAAGTCAGTTAAGGCTGGGTTGGTCGAGTTAAACGGGAGCTATCCGGGCAAATTGACACTCCGCATTTCAGTAGATCACTGGTCGGAGGAGTTTCATGATCTTGAGCGCGGCAAAGGTTCTTTTGAAAAGACACTCGACGGGATGCGTTGGCTCCGTGATGCGGGACTTCAGATGGCTGTCGCGGGGCGTACAGTGTGGGGTGAGACTGATGTGGCATCAAGAGAGGGCTATACGTCTCTATTTGTAAAAGAAGAATTTGAAATTGATGCGGCTAGCCCTGCCGAGACGGTGCTTTTCCCTGAGATGGATGAGACCGTTGACGTGCCTGAGATTACAACGGATTGCTGGGGCATTCTGGACAAATCCCCGGACGCTGTAATGTGCTCGTCTTCAAGAATGGTCGTTAAGCGTCGCGGAGCCAGATCTCCAAGTGTCTTGGCTTGCACACTGCTCCCCTACGATGAGGAGTTTGAATTGGGCACAACCTTGGAAGAAGCCGAGCGGCCTGTTCGTTTGAACCATCCGCATTGTGCGAAGTTCTGTGTTCTCGGTGGCGCGAGCTGCTCAGCTTAGGCTATTCGTCGAGCTCTGCGTCCCAGTAAAGGAAGTCCAGCCACGTTTCGTGAAGATGGTTTGGCGGAAACTTCCGGCCGCGGTTGCGCAACTCTTCGGAGGCAGGTCTGCGAGGTGGTTTCTTAAGCGCCATGCCGACTTGGCGGAGCGATTTTGAACCCTTCTTCAAGTTGCACTTGGAGCAAGCGGCAACAACGTTCTCCCAACTTGTGATGCCGCCTCGCGCGCGGGGCACAACGTGATCAAAAGTAAGATCTCCCCTAGCCCCACAGTATTGGCACCTGAATTCATCCCTTAAAAAAAGATTAAAGCGCGTGAAGGCCACGCGCTTTTGAGGTTGGATATAGTCTTTCAGAACGACAACCGAAGGTATTCGTATTTCCGTCGAGGGGCTTCTCACGACGTCGTCGTATTCGGCGACAATTTGGACCCGATCCAGATAAGCTGCTTTGATTGCTTCTTGCCAGGGCCAAAGGGATAACGGGTAATACGAAAGCGGTCGATAGTCTGCGTTCAGTACAAGAGCTGGGTTATGGCGCAAGTTTCCTGATTCACGCACAAAACTCGTTCTAAAATCACCATCCATCGTCGCGCTCACCCTACACCTTTCTGGGGCCTCTTTTCGATAGGCTCCCACACTGCTTGCCTAACTCGACTATATATAGGGGTTCAGATCACGCAAGCCCCACAATAATGCCTACGCTATGATGTGTATTTTGGTTTTACGACAGATTTTTGACAGGTGAAGTTCAGGCAAGCGAACTGAGACCAGAGACGCGGCCTAGGGTTTCCCAGAAGACAAGTCGCGCACGGCCTTTGCTCTTGGCATCGTACATAGCCATGTCGGCACGCCCCAAGAGTTTTTGAAGATCATCATTGGCTGGGATTTCGACCGCGCCGATTGACGCAGTGATGTTCACAATTCTTTCATCACCATTGAGTGAGACGGATGCACCTTCACTCAGCCGTTCTCCAATTGTGCGGGCCGCCTCAATTGGCGCGTCCATTAGGAAAACAGCAAATTCTTCTCCGCCAATACGCCCAACAATGTCCTGTTCGCGCAGTTGTGCACGCAAAACGTCCGCCATTGCCTGCAGACATAAGTCACCGACACTATGCCCATATGTGTCATTGACCCTTTTGAAGTGATCAAGATCGAGAAGCATTAACACTCCGCCAGAGTACGTGGCGGCATGGCCGGCAGCGTCCATAAACGCCCGTCGATTGTTAAGACCGGTTAGAATGTCAGTGGTCGCCAACAGGACGAGTCGGCGACGCAAGTCGGACAAATACGAAATTGCCGCTAGGCTTGCAGCACTAAGTGGAATGGACAGCAAGGCAACGCCCAGGAGATGCTCAGGCAAATGCTCGGGGCTTTCGCCGTGGACTCCAACTTCAAAAGCGAACATGAGCAGAAGCACAGCAGTATTTATTGCGAGCATCTTCAACAGAAAATCTGCGATGCCGCGTGGAGCGAATATGTCTATCGCCATGTCTATGCGGTTGCGCCTGAGCATTGACGCAATAGACCGAAAAGCAACTGAATGATCAGTTAACGCAGCCAGCTGAAATTCGGAAAGTTTTCGATATTAACGCAGTCGAAGAACTGGCTTAGTCAACGCCCAAGAACGAACGCATAAACGTCAATGCCACGCCTAAGCCATCAGGTGCGATGCCGTGACCAGTCCCCTTCATAACGTGACCATAGACGTCAAATTCTGCGTTCTGCAACGCTTCGGCAGCAGCCTGCATCTCGGGGAACTGCACAACATCATCAGCGTCACCATGCACCAATAGCACGGGAGGCCGTGAGATGGCTTCGATTGCCAGCGCATCGGGCATCATAAGTCGACCGGAGAAACCAACAATGCCAGCAATCTGATCAGAGCGCCGTGGGGCCACGTGCAAGCTCATCATAGTGCCTTGGCTGAATCCAAAGAGCATTAGGCGGTCCGGCGTCAATCCTTCATCAGCCAGCACTTTGTCGATAAACGCATCAAGTCTCCGCGCGGCCCTGAGCAAGCCTTCACCAGCGGCAGATTCCGAAGATCCATCGATCCATGGGATCGGGAACCATTGAAAACCCATTGGATTAGCCATCGAACGGTCAGGCGCGTTTGGCGCTATGAAGACTGTGTCTGGAAGGTGAGGCGCCAGCGGCTCAGCGAGCCCGAGAAGATCATTCCCATCGGCTCCATAGCCATGAAGAAAAATCACTACTGACGTGTCTTCGCCTGATGCTGAGCCACGCCTTTGGAATTCAAGATCTTCGCTCATTTGATACCTTCTCGATTTTTGTCGACGCGGTAGTATGCCCACAAAAGTCGAGCTGCAACCGATCGCCATGGCGCCCAATCTTCTGACATCACGCGCAATTCTTTCTCTGATGGACGGCTTTCCAAACCAAAGAGCGCTCTTGCAGCTTCTTGCAATGCGAGGTCGCCTGGAGCGAAAACATCTGCCCGGCCGAGAGAAAACATGGCGTAAATCTCAGCGGTCCAGCGACCAATGCCTGGAACCACTATAAGCCTATCGATAACGCCATCGGTAGGTGTGGTTCTCAAATCGTCGAAGTTGATGCCTGCGGCCGCAAGCTCTCGCGCATAGCGCATCTTTTGTCGGGACAGGCCGCACGCTTTCAGTGCATCGTCATCCGCCGCAAGTATTTTTTCTTGCGATGTCATTTCAGCGCTACTCATGCGTTCCCAAATGGCCGCGGCGGAGGCAACGGACACTTGTTGGCTAACGATCGCATCCAGAAGCGCAGAAAAGCCGTCGGGACGGAGTCTTAAGGGCGGCTGACCCGTTTGCTCCAGCGCAAAAGCAAACCGGGGATGGTTCTTGGCTAACCACTCAGCGCCTTCCAGGACACAGGCGTCTGAAGTGATAACCCTGCCAACTGTCATGCCTAGCGCCGTCTTTTGATCCAGTTGAGTGTTTCTGCCACCGAGTTAATTTTCAACAAATCAGCGGGAGGAGGTCTTCGTATCATGGCCACCGGCAAACCTAAAGTGCGCGCCGCTTCAAGCTTCGGCCAACTCCCCTGCCCGCCGGAATTTCTGGTGACGAGCCAATCTACACCAAACTTTTCAAAAATTGAGATCTCTTGATCCACCGAAACCAGATTTCGCGCTACATGATATTCGGCATTTGCCAATGGAATTGGATCCTCGGGTGCCTCTTTGATGCGGCAAATCACGCGGCGAGGGGCAAGGTTTTCAAAGGACTTCAAATCGCGTCTTCCAGTCGCAAGAAAAACCGTCGCATTCTCAGGAATATTATTGGCGGCTTCTTCGGCTGAGTTCAGGAACGTCCAGTTATCAACCGCGGAAGGCATCCATGCGGGACGCATGAACCTGATCGCTTCGATGCCTAGTTCTTTCACAGCCTTGGCGGTTCGATGTCCCATTTTATCAGCGAAAGGGTGCGTTGCGTCGATGACAGCATCAATTTGTTCACTTTCTAAATACTGGCGGAAGGCGTCATAGCCGCCCCAGCCGCCAATACGAACAGGCCAGCCATATTTGTAAGGAATCCGTTCGGGTCGTGCCAACGACACGGTCAGAATAATGTTGCTTTCTCGCGTAAGCGCGTAGGAGATATGACGTGCCTCGGCCGTTCCGGCAAGCAAGAGAACCCGCATGCGCTTTTGACGCGCAAGTCCGGTGGCGTAAGCTAGTGGGCGCGTGTTGTCCTGCTGGTTTGTCTCCCGATCATCCACTGGAGTATTCACCTAGTCCTGAAGCCTGCGTATGCCGTTAAAATTAGTCGGATATTTTCGTCGTCAAGTGGTGCGGCTTCCGGATGCGACGATCTCCACCTTGCGCCTTACCGCGAGCAGGCGTAGGCGGATGAAATGGCTCGAGTGATTGACGACAAACGCGCGAAAAGAAACGTGGCTGTATTGGTGACGGCCAACGCAGTTCTTGGTGCGCAACTCCCGATGATTTTCATTATAGGCGGGCTAGCTGGCACAACGCTCGCGCCGAATGTGTGCTTGGCAACCTTGCCCATTACAATGATCGTTTTGGGATCAATGCTTGCAGCCACTCCAGTGTCCGCATTCATGCAGCGCTTTGGACGCATGGCTGGCTTTCTACTCGGCACCTCTGGTGGCGTGCTTGGTGCCACGATTGGTGCGTATGGCCTGATAACCAGTAACTTTTGGCTGTTTCTGCTCGGATCGCTATTCACCGGTATCTACATGTCCGCGCACGGCTTCTACCGGTTTGCGGCAATCGATGTTGCGTCCGACGGCTTCCGCCCCAAAGCCATCAGCTATGTCATGGCAGGTGGTCTACTCAGCGCAATTATCGGACCACAGCTGGTTAAGCTGACGTCCGATACAATGGTCGTCCCTTTTTTGGGAACCTACGTCGCCGTCATCTTCTTAAACATTGTCGGTGGGGTTGTGTTTTTCTTCCTCGATACGCCGCTTCCCAGCAAAGAGGAAAATGAAAGTGCCGCAGGACGCAGCCGACTTGAACTACTTCGCGATCCTCGAATTGCGGTCTCAATCATTTGCGCAATGGTGGCTTATGCGCTCATGAACCTTGTTATGACGTCGACGCCGTTGGCGGTTGTCGGCTGCGGTTTCACGACTGATAATGCGGCCGATATCGTGTCTGCTCACGTGTTGGCGATGTATGCCCCGTCGTTTTTTACCGGCCACCTTGTGGCACGCTTTGGTGCTCCTCGGATCGTTGCCGTTGGACTGATGATCCTGACGGGAGCAGGTGCCGTCGCCTTAATGGGAACCGAGTTAGCGAACTTCTTCATTGCGTTGATACTGCTTGGCATCGGTTGGAACTTTGGCTTCATCGGGGCCACTTCTATGCTGTCAGAGGCGCATAGCGTGGAAGAGCGCGGTCGTGTTCAGGGCATGAACGACATGATTGTGATGGGATGCGTGACCGTGGCGTCCTTGTCGTCAGGCGGATTGATGAATTGTCTTGGTGGCAACGCGGTTGAAGGATGGCAAGCCGTGAACTTTGCAATGGCTCCGTTCCTTGTCCTCGCAGGTGGCTCACTGATTTGGCTCGTCTTAAGACCTGCGCCGAAGCCTGCTCAGTAAGTCCCGCGATCACCTAAAGTGCCGCAAAGAACAGGCGCATTCTCTTGCTGAATTCGGAGAGTCCGATGGAGCCTTCAGCCACTCGCTTTGGATTTTTTGTTATCTGGACGAGCAATTGTCTGGTTTGCCACCCCTCTAACAATGCAGGGCGCGCCTCACGTGGAAAATCTCTGAAGCTAGGCAAATCTACCACCGCATTCTGAGTGAGCGTCATGATGGCTTCTGGTCGGCCATCAACGAGTGGGATACGCCCTTTCGATTCCAAATTTGGAACAGCTTGCAAAAACCGCGCAAGGGCCGTGGATGCGCCAAGTATTGAAACGACTTGAAGCTGCTCGCTGCTGAGGTTTGGTGCCACTAGCTGAGCTGCTACAGACATTAACCTACCGCCAGTACTGGCAAGATACTCGTCAAAATGGTCTTGGTCTTCGAACGCGTCGCTGTAGATGTCCCAGCGCCTTGCGTTGACAAGTCCGTCGAGCATTTTTGCTGCCTCCGGTGTAAGAACCGCGACCAGCTCTGTGGAGACCTCATGCTTTCTGACATCGCGACCCTCCGCGATCTCCTCCAAAACATCCCGCCACCATTGAAGTCTCATCTCGGCAATCATCGGCTCTTGGGTGACCCAAGGAGCGCGCGCGACCTCGACGTTGAACGCGTACAGTGGAAACAGAATTCGGCGCGCAGAGACCGGCGCGGCCATTGCTGCGAGAAACCTGTCCGGATCCCCCTTGCGAACAATGTCAGCGCAAGCCTGAAGCGACATTTACGAACGCGCCTCGTCTCTCACCAACTTCCAGGTGATAGCATCGACTAGAGCCTCAAATGACGCGTCCACGATGTTGGCAGACACACCAACAGTGGCCCAAGCCCGCCCTTGATCGTCGGCAAAGTCGATTATGACGCGCGTTACGGCCTCTGTGCCGCCTTGTGTGATCCGCACTCGGAAGTCAGTAAGGCGCATATCGTCGATCGCAGCTTGGTGCGGCCCAAGATCGGATTTCAGGGCCTGCCAGAGGGCGTTCACCGGGCCGTCGTCCTGCATGTCCTTGGCATGCTCATTTTTGAAGAAGCTGGTTCTTGCGCCTGCAGCGGTCGAGATCGTGACCACGGCTTCGGATTCGACAACAATTTCGCCTTTAGCGTTGCGTCGCCGCTCGGTGATGACCCTATAGCGCTCGACCTCAAAGAAATCAGGGGCCAAATCAAGCTCTTGCCTTGCTAGCAGTTCAAAGCTCGCCTGTGCGCTATCGAATGCATATCCTTCTGTTTCGCGTTCTTTCACCTTGTCGAGAATGCGAGACAGAGCGGGATCACCTTTCTCAGCTGGCAAACCCATTTCGGACAAACGCTTTATCAGGTTGGACTGACCGGCCTGATTTGACATCGGAACGATGCGTTCATTCCCGACGACTTCCGGTTGTACGTGCTCGTAGGTCGTGGGGTCCTTCACAATCGCCGAGGCATGAAGGCCGGCTTTATGGGCAAATGCCGAGGACCCGACGTAAGGCGCGCTGCGCAACGGAACCCTGTTTAACAAATCGTCCAACATGCGGCTTGTCCGCGTCAGACCCGAAAGAGCTTCTGTATCAATTCCGGTTTCGAAACGCGTCGCATACGGATCTTTCAGAAGAAGCGTCGGGATCAATGTGGTGAGGTTCGCATTTCCGCAGCGTTCGCCCAGACCATTCAACGTCCCTTGGATATGTCGAGCACCGGCGTCCACAGCCGCCAGCGTACCGGCGACGGCATTTCCTGTGTCGTCATGTGTGTGGATGCCTAAGTAATCGCCAGGCACTCCGGCTTCTATCACGGCTGCAGTGATTGTGCCGACTTCATGAGGCAACGTTCCCCCGTTAGTATCGCACAGAACGACCCAACGTGCGCCGGCGTCATAGGCAGCTTTTGCACAGGTTAGCGCGTAGTCAGGGTTTGCTTTGTAGCCATCGAAGAAATGCTCAGCGTCAAACAGGGCTTCGCGTCCCTGTGCAACAATGTGCGCAACGCTTTCGCGAATATTATCAAGGTTCTCGTCAAGTGTGATTCCGAGCGCGGTATCCACATGAAAATCATGTGTCTTACCAACCAAACAAAC
>CAYPVG010000171.1:0-3734 GCA_964414085.1 uncultured Boseongicola sp.
ACCGTGTAGGGGTCGCCGTTCGGGTCAATCGTTGCGTGCGCGGGTCGCAAACCGACAATAACAGCGGTCCCGTCCGACGGCATCGGGATGTCCGGGGAAACACTTTGGCCCATGCCAGGCACATCGATCGTCCCGCCCTGCACAGTGCCGGAAATGAAATTCATCGCGGGTGAACCGATGAAGCCAGCAACGAACTTGTTGTCGGGGTCGCGATAGAGATCCAGTGGTGCGCCCACCTGTTCGATCACGCCAAACTTCAACACGACAATCTTGTCGGCCAACGTCATGGCCTCGACCTGATCGTGTGTCACGTAGATCATTGTCGCTCCGATTTCCTTGTGGAGACGGGCGATCTCAACACGCATTTCCACGCGAAGCTCGGCATCAAGGTTCGACAAAGGTTCGTCGAACAGGAAGACTTCCGGGCCACGAACAATGGCACGGCCAATGGCCACACGCTGACGCTGACCCCCAGACAATGCAGCGGGTTTGCGCTTCAAATACTCGTCGAGCTTAAGGATGCGGCTGGCCTCAGCCACCTTTTCCTTGATCTCTGACGCGGGATGGCCGTTCATTTTCAGGCCGAACCCCATGTTTTCTTCGACCGTCATGTGCGGATAAAGCGCATAGGTTTGGAACACCATCGCCACGCCGCGCTCGGCAGGGTCAAGGCGTGTCACATCCCGCGCACCGATGCTCATTTTGCCTTCGGTCGTCTCTTCAAGCCCGGCGACCATACGCAGAAGAGTGGATTTACCGCAGCCAGAGGGGCCGACGAAAACGCAGAACTCACCATCAGCGATTTCTAGGTCTACACCATGGATCACCTGGACATCGCCGTAGCGTTTTATGACTTTTTCCAGCGTTACGCCTGACATCAGTTCGTCTCCACTTGTTTTTGTTTTGGAAGTTGATCGGGGAAATCCCAGTCGCGCGATACACTTGCGATGGCGCGCGCGGCTTCTTGGATGCGGGGAACCAGTTTCTCAAGGCTGGCCAGCGACTGACGATCGGTCGACGATGTCACCGAGAGCCCTCCCAGCGCCCGTCCGCCTGCAGTCAAAATCGGAACCGCAACGCAGATGATGCCTTTTTCATGCTCTTCACGGTCAAAGCCGTAACCATTGCGATGGATGGCCCGCAGCTCTGCGCGTAGCGCGTCCGCATCTGTGAGTGTTGCGTCAGTAAACTTGTGAAAGCTTTGCTGATCAATGATCGGACCCAGGATTGCTTCGTCTAGGTAGGCAAGCATTACTTTGCCGACACCAGTGCAATAGGCCGGCCCAACTTTGCCCGCAGAGGAATACATATCGATAGCGTTCGTCGGGTTACGCTTGTCAACATAAAGGACCTGAGCGCTATCAAGCTGCCCCAAATGAACCGTTTCACCCACGTCACGGGACAGCGCCTCGACGTGGGGGCGAGCAATTGGAGCGAGTGACGATTGATGCCACGCAGCATGAGCTAGCCTAACAAGGCGTATACCCATCGCATAGGTTTGGCGTTCCGGATCGAAAACCAGCATTCCCTGATTCGTAAGAGTTTGGACGAACCTATAGAGTGTCGCCTTTGGGTAAGGGCTGTCTTCCAGCAACTCTGAAAAACGCACAGGGCGCCCCTTCGCAGCAACGCGATCAAGCACCTCAAGCGCTTTCCCTACAGTTCCGTCGCCGCTGGAACGTCCAGACATGCAATCCTCCCTTGCCGCGCACCGTAATCCAGTGTCTCCTTTTGCGGCTGTTGACAACGCTTACCGATTCCGTGTTAAGATTTCAATATGCAAAACCGAGTTTCAAATAATGGAACTCAAAATCATAATGGGACTCTCAGGGAGGACACCAATGCGTTCCATGTTTAAAGCGTCGCTCGCGGCGCTCGTCGCGTCTGCGGCATTCACTGGTCCGGCAGCAGCAGAGCTGACCGGCGACCTCAAAATCACATCAGACATGTCAAACCCAGCACCGCGCGCGGTGATGGAAGGTATGGTCGCTGACTTCCAGGCACTTCACCCAGATCTGAACATCGAGTTGACGATCGTCGATCGTGAAGCTTGGAAAACTCAGATCCGGAACGCACTTTCCGCGAACCCGCCGGACGTCGTTAACTGGTATGCTGCAAACCGTATGAAGCCATACGTCGACGCTGGTCTGTTCGCAGACATCTCTGACCTTTGGGCAGAACCAGAATTTGCTGCGCTTGCTTCGACCAAGGGCGCAATGACACTGGACGGCGCTCAGTGGGGCGTGCCTTACACGTACTACCAGTGGGGCGTTTACTACCGCAAAGACATCTTCGAAGAGCTGGGTCTGGCTGAACCATCCAACTGGGCCGAAGAGAAAGCAAACTGCCAGGCAATCATCGATTCTGGCCGCAAGTGCTACACAATCGGCACCAAGTTCCTTTGGACTGCAGGCGGCTGGTTCGACTACATCAACTCCCGCACCAATGGCTATGACTTCCACATCCAGCTTGCTTCCGGCGAAGTTGAGTGGACAGACCCACGTGTCCGTCAGACGTTTGCAAACTGGCGCGAGTTGATCGACATGGGTGCGTTCATCGACGACCACCAGAACTTCAGCTGGCAGGAAGCCCTGCCCTTCATGGTCAACGGTGAAGCCACCGCTTACCTGATGGGTAACTTCTCGGTTGCAGCCTTCCGTGACGGCGGCCTTGATGACAGCAAGCTGGACTTCTACCAGTTCCCGGTCATCAACCCAGACGTTGATTACGCAGAAGATGCGCCAACCGATACGTTCCACATCGCCTCGGGTGCGCAGAACGTTGAAGCCGCGAAAGAATTCTTGCGTTTCGTCACATCTGCCGACAACCAGACCAAGATCAACGCTGGTACGGCTCTGGGCCAGCTCCCAGTGAATGCAAACGCATCGATCGATGACGACAAGTTCCTTGCAGAAGGCTTCACAATGCTCTCCAGCAACGCTGGCGGCGGCATCATGCAGTTCTTCGACCGTGACTTCCCAGCTGAAATGGCTTCGGTTGGCATGGAAGGCCTGCAGGAATTCATGGTGTTCCCAGACAACCTGGACGACATCCTGGCCCGCCTGGAAGACGCACGTCAGCGCATCTACCAGTAAGCCTCTTTAATCGGGCGCAAGCCTGACTAAGAGCCCCCACCTGTTCAGCGGGTGGGGGCACACCCAACCCAACAACATATTCGTAAAGCCAGAGAACCGGCTTTTCGCATGTGTTGATCTTTATAAGGAGGCAACGCCATGGCCGCAGTGTCGGAAACCTATTCGCAGGTTGAACGCAGCTGGTACAAGCGCAACGAGATCGCCATCACGCCATGGCTATTCCTTCTGCCGGCGATGCTCTTCTTCGCCGTCTACGTCATCATCCCGATCGCTCAATCCTTCTGGATCAGCTTCCACCAGTGGGACGGTCTCGGCGAGAAAACCTGGGTCGGCATGGGCAACTATGAACGCCTCCTCGGCCTTGGCGACCAAAACATGGACCGCAAGTTTGAGGTGTCCTTCTGGAACAACCTGAAATGGCTGTTCCTGTATCTCCTTGCGATCCCGGCAGGCCTGTTCATTGCCCTTTTCTTGAACCAAACAGTCTTTGGCATCCGCCTCTACAAGTCGCTGTTCTTCTTCCCCTTTGTCATCAGCCAGGTTGTCGTGGGCCTTGTGTTCACGTGGTTTTACGATCCGACCTTTGGCCTGTTGAATTCGATCCTCGGCGTCTTTGGCGTCGATCCGATCAATGTGCTG
>CAYPVG010000172.1:0-4571 GCA_964414085.1 uncultured Boseongicola sp.
GCATAAGCTTTTGTTTTTTCCTGAAGGAAGATCGACGGATGGTCGCCGTGTGGTGCCTTTCAAGCCAACGCTTTTTGCGGCTTTCTTTTCAGAGGCCCTGTGGGAGCGGATGTGGGTTCAGCCTGTGAGCGTTGTTTATACTGCGCCAGTGGGTGGGTCTGAGACATTCTATGGCTGGTGGGGCGACATGGACTTTGGAGGACACTTGGTGCGGCTTCTGGCGGCTTCCAGGCACGGGCGCGTCGATGTCTATTGGCACGCGCCTTTGGCGGTGGCTGACTACGAAAATCGAAAGGTGCTGGCGAAAGCCGCGGAAGAGTCTGTACGCTCAGCGTTTGGCGAAAAGATTTAGCTCATCGCAGAGATGAATTGACCGAGCGCAAACACAGCGTCGTCTTCGCGCCATATCTCCTCGCCAATCCCGAAGAAGTCAGTGACGGAGGCAAGTTTCCGAATGACATCAGCGTCCAATGCGCCTTCTGCAACGACTGGCACCTCGATCATTTCGGACCACCATTCAAATAGCTCGTAATCTGCATGGGTGCCATCTCCCAAGGACGTTTCGCCTACGGGTCCAAAGGCGATGTAGTCCGCGCCAACTTCCCCGGCTGTCATACCATCGTGTTTGGAAGCGCCGCAGAATGCGCCGACGATCGCGTCGGTGCCAAGTGTTTTGCGGACTTTCCGGACGGAACGTGCGCCGTCAGACAAGTGCACGCCATCAAGACCAAGACGCTCGACCAAACCCACATGGCTATCGATCACAAGCGCGACGTCGGCGTCATGGCACACAGCGCGAAGCGCGTCGGCTGAGCGCGACAGGGTGTCTTCGTCTGTTGTTGCCAGTGAGAGACGAACGCAAGCGACTTCAAAGCTATCTAGGACTTCGGCCAGCCTTTCGGGAAAGGATGATAGTTCGAAGGCGGGCGGTGTCAGGAGATAGACCTGCGGTCGTGCATCGTCGGCCATTTGTCGTCTCCTTCCAAGGTCTTGGCATGGGCTATAGCCGTTTGATCACTTGGGGGGAAGGCTTCGTGCATTTGCAAGTGCAAGTGCGATCACCGCGCCACGGCGGTCGTCGTCGGAAATCAGATCTTCGCTGATGTCGATCATACCACCCATAGGTCGCCCGGTGAACGAGAGCGGTGCCGTACCATCGATTTCGAGAGCTTCGGATTCGCGCGATTTGCCGACGCGGGCCATGCCGCCGCCCTGATGAACGCCGCAGACCATATTGCCGTTCAAGAGAAAGCACAGGCCGCCAAACATCTTCTTTTCTGATATGCCGTCGATCTCACCCAGGTCCTCGCGCATGATCTCTGCCAATCCTTCGTCATAGGCCATTTGGCGCTCTCCCTTGTGCTTTGGCGCGCTGCCGCCTAAGACCGCGCGACTCTGAGTTAAGGCAGTATAGATGAGCCAACCGGCATTTGTCCTTGTACGTCCGCAAATGGGCGAAAACATCGGTGCGGCGGCGCGGGCGATGTGGAATTTTGGTTTGGATCACATGCGAATTGTGGCGCCGCGTGATGGCTGGCCCAACCAGAAGGCGGTCGCGATGGCGAGCGGGGCAGGGCGGCTGTTGGATGAGGCGCAGCTGCATGGTGATCTAGCGGGCGCTATCGCGGATCGGAGTTATGTGTTTGCGACGACGGCACGGTCGCGAGACTTGACGAAACCTGTGTATTCACCGGAGGCTGCAGTTGCTGAAATTGTCCGCCGGATGTCTGAAGGTGAAAAGATCGCTGTGTTGTTTGGGCCCGAGCGGGCCGGGCTTGAAAACGATGACATTGCTCAGGCGAACGCGATCATTACTGTTCCGGTAAACCCCGAATTTCCTTCGTTAAATCTGGCTCAGTGTGTGTTGCTGACGGCTTACGAGTGGCGCAGGGCGACGGCGGATGTGACAGGGTTCGAGATGGAGATGGCGGGGACAGAAGTCGCGTCGCAGTTGGAGGTGCAGAAGCTCGCTGAGCACTATGAGGATCGTCTGGACGAAGCCGGGTTCTTCTTCCCTGAAGCCAAAGCTGAGGGCATGAAACGGACGATGCGGAACCTTTGGTCGCGGATGCCGATGACGCGGGCGGATGTGCAGTTGTTCCACGGTGTCCTGCGTCAAATGGTGCGGTGGAAAGAACGCGGCGACTGACTGGACGCTGGCGCGCTGCGGGCCTACATTTTGGCGCGAAACGACGGAGCACTTCATGGCCGAAAAGCGCAGTATTTTCGAAGAGGTTGGCAGCGATCAGAAGATTGCTCAGGCACCAAAAGGTGGCTTGATCGACGGAGCAAAGTCAGGCGCGCGACTTGCGATCCGACGTTGGCTGATGGTGTTGTTTGGGCTTGTGGTGATCATGATTGCCGTTGGCGGGCTGACTCGCCTTACCGACAGCGGATTGTCGATCACTGAATGGCGACCGGTGACCGGGGCCTTGCCACCGATGAGCGAGGCGGCCTGGGAGGCCGAGCTGGAGAAGTACCGCCAAATCCCGGAATATCAGTTGCAAAACAACGGCATGAGTATGTCCGAGTTCAAGGTGATCTATTGGTGGGAGTGGGGTCACAGACAACTTGGCCGGTTTATCGGGCTCGTTTGGGCACTTGGCTTTCTTTACTTCTTCTTAACAAAGAAAATCCCGACGGGATGGACGGGGCGGTTGCTGATCTTGGGCGCTCTCGGAGGGTTTCAAGGCGCGATAGGTTGGTGGATGGTGTCGTCTGGGTTGACTGGGACGATGCTAGACGTCGCGTCCTATCGATTGGCGACGCATCTTGGTCTGGCGTTTGTGATCCTTGGGGTTATCGCGTGGTTCGTGATGCTTCTCGGGCGAACTGAGGCGGATCTTTTACAGGCGCGCCGTGCGCGTGAGGGGCGGCTGTTCTCGATGGCTACGGGGCTGACGCATTTCGTTTTCCTTCAAATCATTCTGGGCGCTTTGGTGGCCGGCATTGATGCGGGACGCAGCTACAACGAGTGGCCGCTTATGGGTGGGGCGTTTGTGCCGCCGACGGCATTTGACCTGGAACCGTTGTGGCGCAACTTCTTCGAAAACGCTGGCCTCGTGCAGTTTATTCACCGGGTGACAGCGTATCTCCTGTTTATTTTTGGTGTGGTCGTCTGGTGGCGGTCCCGCGAGTCGGGCAATGGCGAGACGCGTTTCGCGTTTAATGCAGTCCTTGCGATGATGGTCGTTCAGATGGTGATCGGGGTTATGACGGTCCTTTATTCCGCACCGTGGCAGTTGGCTATTCTACACCAGTTCGGGGCGGTGTTGCTTTATGTGGCGATCCTGCGCGCGCGCTTCCTTGCGCAATATCCGCGCTCCCAATCAGTTCGGGGTTAATAATGAAAGCATTTGATGAGCTTATGGCGTTTCAGCGCGAGACTGAGGCGCTAAGTCAGGTTATGGGGCGTCTGGGTTGGGATCAAGAAACCATGATGCCCGAGGGCGCAGCAGAGCAGCGGGCCGAGGAAATGGGTGCTCTGGACGGTGTGCTCCATGGACGACGTACGGATCCCCGAATTGGAGAGTGGTTAGAGCTCGCTGAAGCCCCGGACGAGGTGAGTGCGCGGCAGCTTGAAGAGATACGTCGGGAGTATTCGCGAACGCAGAAGATTCCGGCAGACCTGTCGGCAGCATTGGCCCGTACCACTTCCTTGGCACATCGCGTTTGGGCCGAGGCACGGGCGACAAATGACAATGATCTGTTTGCACCAAAGTTGTCGGAAGTACTTGAACTAACGCGGGAAAAGGCGGCTGCACTGTCAGATGGAGGGGATTTGTATGACGCCCTTCTGGATGACTACGAGCCGGGTGCGACTGGCGCAGAGTTAGAAGCGATGTTCGACGCATTGCGTCCGCGTTTGGTAGCGCTGAGAGAGCGTGTACTTGGATCGGACAAGCATGTGCCGACGCTTTCAGGAGAGTTTGCAGAAGCTGGGCAGTTGGAGATTTCTGAGAAACTTGCCGCGGCCTTTGGATACGATCGCGGTCATGGACGAATTGACAAGGCAGTACATCCGTTTTCCAGCGGTTCTGGTCTGGATGTTCGGATCACGATGCGAACTGACCTGCAGAACCCAAGCGATTGTTTTTATTCAACGATCCACGAGGTTGGACACGCGGCATATGAGCAGAACATCGACCGAGCCTATTTGCTGACGCCGTTGGGGCAAGGTGTGTCGATGGGCGTGCATGAGAGCCAGTCGCGGATTTACGAGAACCAGTTGGGTCGGAGCCGAGCGTTCACAGGGTGGTTGTTTGGCCAGATGCGCGAGACGTTTGGGGACTTTGGTGTGGCGGATGCGGAAGCGTTTTATGGCGCGATTAACCGTTGCAACCCGGGGTTTATTCGGACCGAGGCGGATGAAGTGCACTATAACTTGCACGTCCTTTTGCGGTTCGATCTTGAGCGCGCACTGATCTCGGGCGATTTACAAGTTCCTGATCTTCCGGATGCTTGGAATGAGCGCTTTTTCAATGATTTCGGCGTCAAAGTTAATGTACCCGCCAATGGCGTCCTGCAGGATGTGCATTGGTCGGAGGCGCTCTTTGGATATTTCCCGACCT
>CAYPVG010000173.1:0-6134 GCA_964414085.1 uncultured Boseongicola sp.
GCGTTCAGAAGGTGACCACCCGGCAGTTTCTTGGCCGAGGTGTCGATCTTGAACGGCAGAAGGCTCGAGTTGCCTGAGAGTTTGCCATAAGCCACGACAGAGCCTGTGAAGGTCACTGCACCGATCCAGATGCCCAGCGCCAGTTCAACGCGAAGGATCGTGATCTCAACGCTCGATTTCTTGGCCACCAATTGGCCGAATGCCGACAGACCGTCATTGATTTCCTTGGGAAGGCCGATGGCTGTGTAGCCGTCGGGGCCTACCGCACCCAAGACGCCGCCGTTCGCGGCATATAGCGCGGACGCGGTGTTGATCATGATGTCGGCGTTGAAGCCGACGAAGACCGCCGCGAGGCCCACAAGCGAGTGCATGATGGCGACAAGTTCGGGCATCTGGGTCATTTCGACCTTGGTTGCCAACATGTACCCGACAACTGCGCCACCCGCGATCAGGATGATCGACAGCCACCAGAGGCCTGCGCCGGGGCCGATAAGCGTTGCGAGAACTGCAATCGCCATGCCGACGATGCCGTACCAGACAGCGCGTTTCGCGCTCTCCTGACCGGACAAGCCGCCCAGCGAGAGGATGAAGAGAACAGCCGCGACGACGTATGCAGCAGTTGTGAAACCGAATTCCATGTGTCCAGCCCCCTACTTCAAGATTTCTGGAACATGGCGAGCATGCGCCGTGTCACAAGGAAGCCACCGAAGATGTTCACCCCGGCCATGAGGACCGCGAGCATCGACAGGATGGTAATGATCACCGAAGACGACCCGATTTGGATCAGCGCGCCCAGGATGATGATCGACGAGATCGCATTCGTCACAGCCATGAGCGGCGTGTGAAGCGAGTGCGAGACGTTCCAGATCACCTGGAAGCCAACGAATACAGACAGCACAAACACGATGAAGTGCTGCATGAAGCTAGCAGGCGCGACGAGTCCGATGGCCAACAGCAAAATGCCACCAACGCCAAGGAGACCGACCTGTGTTGTCGTTTGCTTGCGGAATGCGGCGGCCTCTTCAGCACGCTTTTCTTCGGGCGTTAGTTCTTTCGGTTTGTCTTTTTTCGGTTGCGCCGCAATGGCTTGTGTTTTGGGCGGCGGGGGTGGCCAAGTAATTTCACCTTCATGCGTGACGGTAGCACCGCGGATCACGTCGTCTTCCATGTTGTGGTTAACCTGACCGTCTTTTTCCGGTGTCAGGTCGGCCATCATGTGGCGGATATTGTTGGAATAGAGCAGCGACGATTGTGCGGCCATCCGGCTTGGGAAGTCGGTGTAACCGACGATGGTAACGTCATTGTCGGTGACGATTTGCTCGTCTTTGACGGTGAGTTCACAGTTGCCGCCACGTTCGGCGGCAAGGTCAACGATGACTGAGCCCGGCTTCATCATCTCGACCATGTCTTTGGTCCAAAGAAGCGGAGCATCGCGGTTCGGGATGAGCGCGGTGGTGATGACGATGTCGATATCGGGAGCGATCTCGCGGAACTTGGCGAGCTGAGCCGCTGCAAACTCGGGCGAGGACACGGCCGCATAGCCGCCAGTCGCAGACCCGTCTTGCTGATCTTCTTCGAAGTCGAGGAAGACAAATTCCGCGCCCATGCTTTCAATTTGCTCGGCGACTTCGGGGCGTACATCGAATGCGTATGTGATCGCGCCGAGCGAAGTGGCAGTGCCCACAGCAGCGAGACCGGCTACACCCGCGCCGATGACCAGAACCTTGGCGGGCGGCACTTTTCCAGCCGCCGTTACCTGACCTGTGAAGAAGCGGCCGAAGTTGTTTCCTGCTTCAATAACAGCACGATAGCCCGCGATGTTCGCCATAGATGAAAGCGCATCCATCTTCTGTGCGCGACTGATGCGTGGCACCATATCCATTGCGATGACGTTGGCTTTTTGGCCTTTCGCGGTTTCGAGCAGTTGCTCATTCGCAGCCGGATAGAAGAACGAGATTAACGTCTGCCCTTCGGCGAGCGACTTCGTTTCGTCCTCGGTCGGGGGCTGAACCTTGGCGACAATGTCGGCCGTTTTCCAAAGGTCTTCACTTGAAACAACCGTGACATCCGCATCCTCATAGGCTTTGTCGGAAAAACCTGCGGCTTCACCGGCACCTGTCTGGATTAGGCATTCGTAGCCAAGCTTTTGGAGGTCCTTCGCACTCGCTGGCGTCATCGCCACACGCGCTTCACCGCTCGCGCTTTCCTTCGGCGCTCCAATCTTCATTCGCTGTCCCCCGAATTGTGAGTACGTCACTGCGTAAATGGGTTGATTCAGGCCGCTGTCTAATCCTTGGGACAGGTTTTCTCAATGGCACAAGGCTTGCGGCAATGTCGCAGGCTATAGCCAGCGTCGAGTATTTTGGGAATACGTTGCAAAATCTTCAGGAAATCGCGCTTCCAAAGTGACCTCCTCAGGCAAAATGAAACGGCGTTGAAGCCACCAACCGAGCGCCGGCACCAAAAGGAGGCCCAAAAATTTGCCCCAGATCAAGGAAAGGCCCGCAAGAACGAGTAAATCTGCGAGATAGATTGGGTTACGTGAAAGGCGGAATATGCCCGACGTGATAAGCGCCGACGGATTTTGGTGTGGGACAACGGTTGTGCGCGCGCGGGAGAACTCAAATAGCGCAGTCACAAAAAGTGTGCCAGCAAGCACCAACAGTAGGGAACCGAAAACGACCGCCGGCCCGATAATGTCTGGAAACGGCACGTTGTACGCGATCACGAGCGCAACGAGGGTCCAAACGGGTGGAAGATCAATCCATTTCATGTGGCAGAGCGTACCGAAGATTTTTCAGTTGCGCCACGCCTCCGGTAATCTCAACGCCTATTGGTCCGTAAATTCAAACTGCCAGTCACCGGATGATTATGACCGAAGGAAACGCCATGAGGGAATGGACGCCCGAAGACGCTGAAGCCAGCTATGCCGTTTACTATGACGCTGTTCGGAATGGAGCCACGGATCTCTATTCGCCTCAGCAATGCGCGGCATGGGTCCCCTCGCCGATTGTACAAGACTGGTGGCTGCCTCGCCTTTCCGAGGACGACGCCTGGGTCACATCAGACATCCATGGATTGACGGGACTGATCGGGTTACGCCCGGACGGATATCTCGATCTGTTTTTCGTCTGCAGTCGCGCGCGCGGCAATGGGACTGCGGTTCGGCTTTATGAAACTCTGGTCCGGAAAGCGAAGGATTTGGGCCTTCCAAGTTTGACCACACATGCCAGCCTCCACCTTCGACCGTTTCTGGAGAAACGAGGGTGGACGGTCGTCTCTTCTGAAATTGTTACGCGAATGAACGTTCAGATCGAGCGTTTCGAAATGGAACTGTCTCAGCTCCCGAGCCAGACTTCGTAATCACTAACCAAAAGATGCTTGGGTGCTTCGTCTTCGTCGATGTCGGAAAACCGTCCGATCGGCTCGCGGAAGATATTGTCGGTAACATCGTCGTTGACCGTCGACACCTCGCCGATCAGGACATCACCGCCTTCGCCCCAGAACGCATGCCAATCGCCAGGCATCAGCGTTATGCTTTCACCCGGAGCGAACTTTAGTTTCTCACCGGGTGCATAATGGCGTGTAATGCCGTCGCAAAGTACGGTGCCGCCCTTGTCCTCGGCAAAGTTGCCATCGTCATCCGAGCCAAAGAGCTCAATGACCATTGTCGCCCCACCCCGGTTGATGATGTCTTCGGACTTAATGACGTGGGTGTGCATCGGGCTGATTTGATCCTGACGTGAAATCAGTAGCTTTTCCGCGTAGACCATGCCGCGGCCTCGCTCCAAATCCGCCAGCGATCCGTTTCGTAAAGTAAACAGGAAAAGACCCAGAGCGTCGAAATCCCCCTGACCGTAGTCGGTGATGTCCCAACCCATGCGTGCCTCGACTATGCGTGCTGCATCGTTTCGGGCACGGAAGTCGTCCGGCGTCCAGTAAGCAAATGGTGGGAGTGTAAAGCCATGATGGCGGATCATATCGTCTGCTGCGGACATGATCTCATTGATGCGAGAACGTTTCATTGGCGGACCCTTCGACTGGTTGGTTCTTTCCTGCCAGCGACGAACGAGAAGGTCTAGGCCGACTTTAGAGCGCCGGAGGTTTTTCCCTGTCTCCAATCGCGCAGCGCGCCACCGAAAGCTTCAAATAGCGCCCGCGAGACAGGATCTTGAGCGGCCTGGTACTCTGGGTGCCATTGAACACCCAGCGTAAAGCCCGGTGCGCCTTCAACGTAAATCGCCTCGGGCGTGCCGTCATCCGCCCAACCGTCGATGACTATACGCTCGCCTTTTTCTTTGATTCCTTGGCCATGCAAGGTGTTTGTGCGCACTTTTTCGGACCCCATGAGGCGGTGAAACACCCCATCCTGCGTAAAGGTCACATTTTGACGTATTTCGAATTTCTCTTCTATGGTTCCGTCGGGCGGCATGCGGTGATTTACCCGCCCCGGAAGGTCTCGAATTTCCGGGTAGAGTGAGCCACCCATCGCAACGTTCAGCTCCTGAAAACCACGACATATCGCCAAAATCGGTTGGCCGCGTCTTATACAAGCCCGGATCAGAGGTAGCGTGATACCGTCGCGCGCAAGATCGAAGACGCCGTGGGCCTCTGTGGCTTCCTCGTTGTAATGCTCGGGATGCACATTGGCGCGCGCGCCCGTGAAGACAAAGCCGTCGCAGACGTCCATCAATTCCGCAACGTCCACCAGGTCTGGATCGGTTGGCACAATCAAGGGAGTCGCGTTGCTCACATTGCGAACAGCCTCACTGTTCATGCGTCCGCCCGCATGAACAGGGTATTCGTCGTTAAGCAGATAGGCATTTCCGATAATACCAACGACGGGTTTCATGACTGCAAGGTTCCCATTTGGCTTTTTTTCAATGTCTTGCTGTAGACTTATGAAAACTCACAGGGAAAAAGAACTGCCAAGACGCACATGAGAGACCTTTGGTTGTGCGTTTTTGCAAAGTTTTGAGCAGACAACAGCGTGCCTGCGCAAAAATTTGGCTTTGATTACGCCTCCCCGACAAGCCCCGCATCTTCGATACCGGCGAGGGCCGCAACGGCATCGTTGTCTGATGTATCGCCAGTAACACCAACGGCACCAATCGTCCTGCCGCGGCTATCCCGGACAATCACACCGCCAGGCACAGGCACAACTTTCCCGTCAAATGCTCCATTGAGTGAAGAGACAAAGTAGGCTTGCGCTTCAGCTCGGGCCATAAGAGCGGTCCCCGTCATGCCGGTCATGACAACACCATAGGCCTTACCGCGCGCGATCTCGAACCGCCCTGGCGATGCACCGTCTTCCCGCTCAAAAGCTTTCACATGACCGCCGGCGTCCAGAACAACGACCGACAAAGGTTTTAAGTCCATCTCGCGACCCTTCTTCAGGGCACCACGCACAATCCGGCGGGCTTTTGACAATCCAAGCTCATTCATAGATCTGGCTTTCTTTCTGGTTCAAATACTTAAAGGGTCCCGGGAATAGCGTCCCCTGGCGGATCGATCCACAAAGCGCATCGAGGCATCAAGATGCTGCTTTCAGCTCCAGTCGACGGCGATGCAGTACGGGTTCGGTGTACCCGGATGGCTGGCTGCGCCCCTCGAACACAAGATCGCAAGCCGCTTTAAAGGCGATGCCATCAAAACTCGGGGCCATTGGTATGTAGGCTGGATCATCGGCATTCTGGCCATCCACGATTTCGGCCATGCGCTTCATGATCACCATAGTGTCGTCTCGGCTGATAACATCGTGATGCAACCAGTTGGCAATATGTTGCGCCGAAATGCGGCAGGTCGCGCGATCTTCCATTAAGCCGACATCGTTGATGTCGGGCACTTTGGAGCAGCCAACGCCCTGATCAACCCAACGCACGACGTAGCCCAAGATGCCTTGCGCGTTGTTTTCCACTTCGCGAGTGATTTGCGCCTTGGTCCACATTTTAAACGATGCGAGCGGTATGTTCAGAATTTGGTCCACATGCGCCCGTGCGCCACCGGCCTTCAACTTGGCCTGAACCGCAAAGACATCGACTTTGTGATAATGCAAGGCATGGAGCGTGGCCGCGGTTGGCGACGGCACCCACGCGCAGTTTGCCCCTGCCTGAGGGTGTTCGATTTTGGCTTGA
>CAYPVG010000174.1:0-5449 GCA_964414085.1 uncultured Boseongicola sp.
AGCATCGTCGCGCTCAGCGTGTTGTCGCGTATTTCTGCAAAGGCAAAACGCTTGGCAATTTGCACGCGACGGACTGCGTGACGGAACTCCGGGCGGCGCATCAGAAATGCACCAGTGTTTTCTTCTTCTGTCGCTCTAAGAACTTCGTATAACGCGGCAACGTCGCGCCCTGACCCAAGCGGTTGCTCGTACGCGTCCAGGTCTTCTTCTGCGCGTTCGCCTAGTCGCGGCTCCAATTTCTCTTCAGACACGTACCACACACGTGCTTGAGCGTCTTCGGACGACCAGTCGGTCTCGAGCGCCCAGCCATAGATTTCTTCGATAGCTGTTTTGAGCGCAGCTATTTTCATGGTGCCATCAATACGAGAGTGCCGCTCTTCATCCGCAGACATGCAATCTGCAAGCCCGTCGACCAGTTCGGGAAATGGCTCGAAAAAGAGGGAAACAAGCTGCTCTTGCCCTTCTGGCGAGAGGTTCTGTTCTGCCCAAAGCCAAAGCACATCCCAAGGCCGGGTTTGGGTCCGCCAATCCCCATCCAGGTTCTCGATCAGCCGATCCAGATCGGCTTTCAGGTTCTCTAGTTTCTCGACTTGAATAGGATGCTCGGATCGCCAATTGTCGGCAGATAGTCTCGCCCGGAGTACCATTTCTTCAAAACGCTGGACCTGCGCATCGCTCGCCTCTTCGACCGAACGAACGCGGGCCAACGCCTCTTCACGGGCGGCGATCCAGTTATTGAGCAAAATCGGGTGGTTGACTAAGAAAGGTGCCATACCAAGCCCCGTGGAATTTCCAATGCCAAACGAGCGTCGAAGGGTGGCATCCAAAGGCACCGCTGTATCCGGTGAGCGACATGCAGCCATGTGCTCCACCAAATCCAAAACAAACGTTCGGATCAGGTAGACCGTGAGCATCTCGATCTGAAATGGTGGCAAACACTCAGGTCTTGATGCGATCAATTCTCTATCTGCCGCGCCCAGCTTGCCTGATCCGTAGACGGCAGTTGTTCGCATCAAGTACCCGACATCTTCCACGTTGGACGCGTCAGGTTGCTCACCTTTCGCGAGGCAATCGACTACATAGTCCCAAAGCCTTGCGGACCGATTGGCGCGGCTGACACTTAGCTCCCGTTCTGTAACGCGGCCCGCCTCTTGTTTTGGGATGTTTTGCGCAAGACGTGAGATGTCGGACGCCATTGCTTTCCCATCCATAAGCGTGAATGACGCATCCCACTCAGTTGCGATAACACGGTCCGAGCGCTTCTCCGGCGGCAAATCATTCCCAAACGCAACAAGAGAATAGCAACGTTCCGGCCCATGTGCCTCGTAGACGGCGACGCCAACGCCGCGCGCATCAATATCGAACTTTGGCCGCTTAAACGTCCAGCCATCCGACTTCATTCGGCGAAGCAAAACACGCATGAAGGAAAGCCGTGACTGATGGAATGACCCCATGCGCTCTAAACGCATTACCACGTCAGGTGACCTTGTTGGAACGTTGGAAGATGGGGAATGCTCTTGGACAGCCATGTCTGTTTACCCGTCGCCTGCCGGTTCCATCGGTCGGAAACTTTCCTTGAAGAAGCGATACCAATTGCCGCCCATGAGAGCGGCGACCTCGGTGTCGTCAAAACCCTTGGCTCGCAATCCGTTTTCAATGTTTCCAAAGTCGCGATTGTCTCTGAACCAGTCCGGCATCTCCGGGAAACCCGGCGCACTGGCCGAACCTTCACCGTAATCAATTTCTTTCGTCCAACGCCCGACACGCATCCATTCAACGACACTGTCGGGTTGATCCTGACAAAGATCCGAACCGATCCCAAAGTGGTCAATGCCATAGGTCTCAACGCAATCGGCGATCATCCCGCAAAAACTCTCGAGCGTGCAGTCAGTTTTGTCCTTCAAATGATGGGGATAGAGTGAAAACCCCATCATGCCGCCATTGGATGTTATGGCCCGAATAACATCATCGCGCTTGTTCCTAAGTGCGGGCTGCCAAACATGCGGATTGGCATGTGTCACCGTTATGGGGCGCTCCGACAGATCCGCGGCCTCGATTGTCGATCGATCTGCGGAATGGCTCATGTCTACAACCAATCCCACGCGGTTCATTTCCCGCACCACCTGACGCCCCATGCGTGTCAATCCCGGGTCTTCGGCCTCATAGCAACCTGTCGCCAGAAGTGACTGATTATTATAGCTTAACTGCATGAATCGTGCACCAAGCTGGTGCAGGATTTCCACCAGCCCGATATCATCTTCCATTGGGCTCGGGTTCTGGAACCCGAAGAAGATAGCCGTTTTGCCCTCTCTCTTGGCGCGATCAATATCTTCCGCCCAAAGACCCCTCGTGATCAGATCTGGATGGGTTTCGAACCATCTGTTCCACGCTTCGAAATTCTGCACCGTCTCACGAAACATCTCGTGGTACGCGATCGTGACATGAACCGCATCAACGCCGCCTTCCCGCATCTGGCGGAAGATCTTCTCCGACCAGTTCGCGTATTGAAGGCAGTCGATGCGGTAGCTCATTCTGGTGTACCTGCCGAGATGTAGGCTGTCTTAACCGTGGTGTAGAACTCGGCCGCGCTGCGACCTTGTTCTCGTGGGCCGTATGAGCTGTCGCCTCGTCCACCAAAGGGAACGTGGTAATCTGTTCCAGCTGTCGGAAGGTTGACAGTCACGACGCCCGTGCGCGCGTTTCGGCGGAAGTGTGTCGCCCGCGCAAGGCTTTTCGTAACAATCCCAGACGTCAAACCGAAGTTTGTGTCGTTCACGACGGCCAGGCCCTCGTCATAGCTGTCGACTTTGATCACCGATGTCAGAGGGGCAAACATTTCCTCGCGGTTGATCTGCATATCGTTTGTCGTTCCGACAAAAACACCGGGCGACATGTAATAGCCCTCGGTCTCGAGTGTGAGCCGCTTGGCACCGCAGGCCAATTCGGCCCCATCATTGGCGGCGACATCCAGGTAAGCCATGTTCTCCGCCAATTGCCCTGCGCTGACCACGGGCCCCATCTGCGTATCGGGATCAAGCGCATGGCCGACCTTCATCGCCTGCGCCCCTGCAACGAGTTTTTCGACGAAAGTATCATGAACGCCAGCATGAACGATCAGCCTGGACGAGGCCGTGCATTTCTGCCCCGTGCCACCAAAGGCTCCACCCAAGGCGAGCGTCACAGCCAGATCAAGGTCGGCGTCATCCATGACGGCAAGAGCGTTTTTAGAGCCCATTTCCATCTGCACTTTGGTGAGGTTCTGTATTGCGGCAGCTGCAATCCCTTTCCCGACCGGCACAGAACCTGTGAAGGAAATTGCGTCTACTTGCGGGCTTTCTACAAGCCGTTGCCCAATGTCAGATCCAGACCCCATGACGAGGTTGAACAACCCGTCCGGGATATCCTGCCGCGAGATGATTTCTGTAAGCGCAACGGCAGAGGCCGGCGTCACATTCGCTGGCTTCCAGATAACAGCATTGCCATAGCAAAGCGCAGGAGCGATCTTCCAACTGGCGGTCGCAGTCGGGAAATTCCAAGGCGAGATAATCGCAACAACCCCAACCGGTTCGCGTCTGACATCGACCTCGATACCAGGACGCACGGAATCTGCGTTCTCACCAAGCTGTCGAAGCACTTCGGCTGCGTAATACGTAAAGAACTGGCCAGCGCGGAACACCTCGCCCTTGCCTTCCGCCAAGGGTTTCCCCTCTTCCCGGCTTAGAAGCGTACCTAGCTCTTCGGCCCGAGCCATAAGCTCATTGCCAATGTTCATCAACACAGCTTGTTTGCGCTCAAGGGCATAGCCCGCCCACGCAGCCTGGGCTCTTCGCGCGGCCGCCAATGCATCGCCCAACTGATCGCCACTGGCTTGCTCGAAAAGGCCGATCAAGTCACTCGTATCAGACGGATTGCGGTTCTCGATCTGGGACGCGCCCGCCACCCATTCGCCCGCGATGAAGTTTTGTGTCTGGACCGACATGTGGCTCTCCCCTCGCCCTCGGTGTCTCACGCACAGAGCCACAAACAAGGGGTTTGATCAAATCAAAAAAACTGGCTGAGCCCTTAACCTTTGCCAGCAAGAGAACGCGCAACCTCCAAGTACCTTGCGGATACTTCTAATCCGTTCTCTTGGGCCTCGGCGATGGCGGCCAAGCGTCTCGTCCCTGGCAGCCGGGCACCATCCAGTGCGCTGATTTCAGACAGCAGCTCTTCCAGACGCTCGGCAAAGCCTGTAGCGCCCGAGTTCGGACGGATGGCAATCAGTGTTTGGCCCACACGAGGCCGAACGCCGTCAGCCGTGAAGAACGACCCCGCCTCGTAGCTGAATGCACTTCCAGTGAGGGCCGCGGCGAGGATTTCAACCATTAGCGCAAGTGCCGCGCCTTTTGCATCGCCGATGGGCAGCATCGTTCCTGCAAGAGCAGCATCAGCATCCGTCGTTGGATTGCCCTCCGCGTCCAATGCCCACCCTTCTGGGATCGCATTTCCTTGCTTTTTGGCGTTCATCACCTTGCCGCGCGCAACCTTTGACAGTGACAAATCAATGACCAAGGGTTCCGCATCTTTTCTGGGAACGGCAAACGCAATTGGATTGGTTCCGAAGATGGGTTTATTCGAGCCCCATGGTGCAATTGCCTTTGGCGCATTGGTGAACATCAAGCCGATGAGACCCGCTGCTGCCAGTTTTTCCACTTGCAGCGACAGAGCACCGCAATGATGTGAATTCCCGATCGCCGCGACGGCAATGCCCATCTCTTTCGCGGTCGGTGCAAGCGCCTCAATTGCCGCTTCAATTGCCGGATAGGCAAACCCGCAATCTGCATTGACCAGGATCGCCGCCGGTTGCGGCCGCGTCGTTGTAATGACGGCATCTGGGTTGATCTTTCCCGACCGGACCTGCGCCGCATAGTCTTCGAGGCGCGAGAACCCATGACCGACCTGGCCTTCTGCTTCAGCAGCGACGAGAGCGACCGCCGTCGGTCCAGCCTGCGCTTCGGTCGCACCAGAGGCCGTCAACGCATCCATGATCAAAATGCGAGCCTCGTTCAGTCCGATCCTGTCGGTTTCACCCATGCTTTGACCTACTCATGTAGTTGCGGCCCGGATCGCTGATACGCGTCCCGGACCGCTTCCTCCCTGATCCGACCCGGTATTAGGCGGATCTGTAAAGCTTGGTCATCGAGAATTCCCGGTGACCAAGAGCTTCTGCTGCCGTGTTACGACCATTGGCTGTGCGGCGGATCATGTCGATCAGCGCGTCGCCAGCTTCATCAATGGTTTGTTCGCGGCGCAGGATGCCGGAAACGTCAACGTCGACGTGCTCTCCCATCGTACGCACAGTACGCGGGTTCGCAGTGATCTTGATGACCGGCACGATCGGGTTACCCACAACGTTGCCCTGCCCTGTTGGGAAGGTGTGGATCACAGCACCACCTGCCGCCATCAGCGT
>CAYPVG010000175.1:0-15196 GCA_964414085.1 uncultured Boseongicola sp.
GTGCATTCCACGAGTGGACCGGAACAACCCCAGATCGCTTGCGAAAATCGGCCTAGGTCGGCTGAC
Organism: uncultured Boseongicola sp.; assembly: GCA_964414085.1. Lineage (GTDB taxonomy): Bacteria > Pseudomonadota > Alphaproteobacteria > Rhodobacterales > Rhodobacteraceae > Boseongicola. Next base: position 67 of record CAYPVG010000175.1, read on the forward strand.
GCTCAGCCCAGCCTGCAAAGATTTTTTCCAGAAAGACCACCACGTAGTAGAGCACGATGCCAAGGAACGCCAAGGCGATCAGGACCGCAAACATCAATGGGTAATCCGAGTTCGTCTTCCCGCTATCAAAGAGCGCGCCCAAGCCCCGTCCATGAGGAGAAACGATCTCCATCAAGTTCGTTCCAATAAACGCCAGCGTCACCGCAACTTTCAGCGCGCCAAAAAACTCGGGTAGCGTCTTTGGTAGAGCGATCTTCCAGAAAATCGTTGCCTGACTTGCCCCGAGCGACCGCAGGATATCCCGGTATTCCGGCTCCAGCGTCGAAAGGCCAATCGAGACCGACACAGCAATGGGGAAGAACGAGATCATGAAGGCGATCAGAACCGTGTTGAAGTCATGTGCGCCGACGAAAAGTAGCGCAACAATTGGCACAACTGTCGCCTTTGGAATGGCATTGAACCCGACCAGAAGTGGATAAAGCGCATCGCGCATGGTGCGTGAAAATCCCATGATCATGCCAAGCGCCACGCCGAACGCGATGGCCAGCAATAGCCCTACAACCGTGCGCCACAGCGTTTGCCACCCCATGATCAGGAACAGGTTCCAGTATTTCGAATAGGCCGCTGGCAAGTCAGACGGCGACGCCATGATGTAATTCGGCCAGTCATTGATCCAAACCAACGCTTCCCAAACACCGAGGAAGACGACCATCGCAATTAGCGGAACAGTGATCTTGCGAACCATCAGGCGGCCTCCCCGTCGGCGGGCGCGCGGCCTTGAGCAATCTCAATCTGATGGCGCAAAATATTCAGTCTTTCAGCGGCTTCGGGCGTGTAGAGGTCATCAAGTGACCGTGGCCCATTTTCGGGGATTTCCATAACGTATTGCGTGGTCGCAGGCCGTCCCGACAGCACAATCACTTGATCCGCCAGAAAGATCGACTCCCGCAAATCATGGGTAATCAGCACACCCGTGAAAGGTTCCTCAGCCTTGAGAGCGTGCATCGTCTGCCAAAGGTCTTCGCGGGTAAAGGCGTCCAGCGCCCCAAAAGGCTCATCCAGGATAAGCACTTCGGGTTTGTGCACTAAAGCACGACAGAGCGACGCGCGTTGGCGCATGCCGCCCGACAATTCAGAGGGCCGCTTGTCTTCAAACCCTTCCAGCCCGACAAGCGCCAACAACTTGCGTGCGCGATCTTCTTTGTCCCGGGCAGAGAGACTGTTGGGCACAATCTCCAATGGCAACATGACGTTCTTCAGGATCGACCGCCATTCGAGCAAGACCGGGTTCTGAAACGCCATTCCAACCGTCGACCGCGGGCTTTTTACTTGCTCGCCATGCAGCCAGACTTCTCCGGTGTCCGGCTTCATCAGCCCGGCGACCAGACGCGTCAACGTCGACTTCCCGCATCCCGAAGGCCCGACAACAGCCACAAAGCCACCTTCGGGCACAGAAACATTCAGATCGTCCAGAACCGGCAATGGCCCTGCGTCCGTTGTGTAGGCGTGCGTGACGCCCTTGATATCAATCAGTGGCCCGCTCATGGCTTTCTTCTTGGTTCAAACATCCCTGGGGAGCGCGAGGGGGCAGCGCCCCCTCGCCTAGGCGGGCGCGTCAGCGCCCGCAATAGCTTACTTCAACGAGAATCCGCCTTCAGGCAGATATGCGTCCGTAAAGTACAGGCTTGCATCAGGCGCATTCTGAAACTCGTAAGTCTCAGCGATCTGATCCAAAGCGCGCGCCAAACGGTCTGCGTCCACGGTGCCCATGCCGCCCGCCATGACGGCGTCAGTGACGACATTGGCGTCGATCGCGAGCTGCAGTCGACGTGTCTCAAGAGCTGCATCCGCCGCAGGGTTCCGCTCGATCAGCGAGGCAACGGCCGCATCTGGATCACCAATCGCGTCGACCCAGCCGCTGGCCACAGCTGCAAGGAATGCTTTCAGCGTATCGGCATTCGCTTCAGCCCATTCGGTGTTGGTAATGATTGCGTTTCCGTAAAGCTCCAGACCGTAGTCGGCCATTAGGATCGTCGAGATATCCTCTTCCGCAACACCAAGGCGCACGAGGTTCAGGTAAGACGAGAACGAGAAGCCGGTCACAGCGTCGACCTGACCTTCGGCCAACATGGGCTCGCGAGTTGGGAAGCCAACAGGCTCGACTTTGATGGCATCAACGTCCAGATCATTCGCTGAAGCGAACGCAGGGAACTGCGCCCAGGCACCGTCCGGTGGTGGGGCACCAAGCGTCTTGCCTTCAAGGTCTTTTGGAGCCTCAATGCCAAGGCTTTTGCGACCGACAATGGCGAACGGTGGCTTGTCATAGACCATCATGACCGCGGTCACAGGTGCGCCGGGGTTCTGATCCAGGAACTTGATCAGGCTGTTGATATCCGCAAATCCTACGGGGAAAGCGCCGGTCGCAACTTTCGGGATCGCGTCGAGAGAGCCCTGACCAGCAGAGATCTCAACGTCCAGACCAGCTTCGCCGAAGTGGCCATTGTCGATGGCCGCGAAGTACGGCGCCGACGGACCTTCGAATTTCCAGTCGAGCGCAAATGGTAGCTTTTCTTGAGCCGAGGCGAGCGTCGCAGCAAAAATGCCAGCGCTTGCCAGAATGGCACGGGTGAACATGGGCAGCATCCTCCTTGTTTGATGGTGTTTCGTTTGGCCGAACACCTTGTCACTTTCGCCATCGGCGAACGCCAGCCCATCTATGGGCTTGAGCACGGTGAACCCTAGCATTGCTAATTTTTTTGGCAATGAAGAAGGCGCTGCCCGATTTCTGAGCGAAGACCCCGCCAAAGCAATGGCGGAGCCCGTGGGCCCCGCCATCAAGCTTTTCTGCTGCGCCGGCTAGAAAACGACGACTTGGATTAGAGGTTCAACCGGAACAAGGCAAAGCCATCCGCGCCGTCACCCGCCGGAGAAATGCTGACACCTTTAACATCGTCCACATAGTCCGCCGCCTTCGGTCCGGTTTCAAACAACACCGACGTGTCGGCCAGTGGCGCAAACGTCCAATTGGCATCCGCGCTTGGCTGGATGGTGCCTTGCTCGACGATGTACCGCACAATCACATCGCGATTGGTGTCGGGAGCCTCAAAGATCACCGTTGAGCCATCTGCGCCCGGGAAAGACCCGCCGCCGCTGGCACGGTAATTGTTGGTCGCGACAACAAACTCCATGTCGTCAGTCACCGGTTGGCCGTTGTAAGCCAGGTTCTTGATCCGGTTGGCGTCCGGGTTTTCCAGCTCGCCCTTCGGCCCAAACTTCGATGGCTGGCTAAGGTCAATCTCGTAAGTCACGCCATCCATCACATCGAAGTTGTACGATGGGAACGATGGGTTCAGGAGGGCCGTATCGTTTGTGCCCGGCGCAACCTGATTGAACATACCGGCTGAACGCTCCAACCAGTCACGCACTTCTTTGCCAGAGATGCGCACCGCCCGAACCGTATTCGGATAGAGGTACAAGTCAGCCACGTTCTTGATCGCCACATCGCCTGCTGGAACGTCGGTGTAATACTCCGGACCACCGCGACCGCCCGCCTTGAATGGCGCAGCGGCAGAGAGGATCGGCAGGCCTTCATGTTCGGTGCCTTTCATCATCTCTTCGACGTACCACTTCTGTGCAATCGACACGATCTGCACGGAGGGGTCATCGGCGACGAGCGCGAAGTAGCTGTGAAGCGGAGCCGCGGTCTTCCCGACAGCGCGACGCACATAGCTCAATGTTTCTGCGTGGTCGTCGGCGGTAGCGTCGAGCACATCCTTCTGGCTTTCGACCAGTGCTGTGATTGACCGGTCTTCATTCCGCTTGGAGATAGGCCGCGTTTCAACGGCGGTGTTCACCACGCGCCATTCGCCACCGTCACGCTCCAACATCAGGTCAATGACGCCAAGGTGGCTTCCCCAGAAACCGCCCATGGTGGCCGGTTTTCCGTGGATCAAGCCGCTCTCAGCATCGACGGCTGCGTACTCTGCATAGGTCGGTGACGGGAAGACAAGGTGACTGTGTCCAGTCACGAGGGCGTCGATTCCGTCGACGGCCGCGAGCGGCACCGACGCATTCTCCATCCCATCGCTTTCCTGAGCGGACCCGATTCCCGAGTGGCTCATCGCTATGATGATGTCGGCACCTTGCTCGCGCATTTCGGGGACATAGGCGCGCGCCGTTTCAAGGATGTCGCGGGCGGTCACGTTTCCTTCCAAATGCTTGCGGTCCCAGTTCATGATCTGTGGCGGCACAAAACCGAGAAGGCCAACCTTGATCGCGTGGCTCTCGCCACTCCCGTCCTTCAGCATCCGGTCGAGGATCACGTATGGCTGGATCAGCGTATCGTCTTTGGTAGGATCGCTGCCAGCGGTCTTAACGACGTTCGCGGAGATCACGGGGAAGTTCGCGCCGGCCAAAGATTTCATCAAGAAATCAAGGCCATAGTTGAATTCGTGGTTGCCGAGTGTCGAGGCATCAAACCCCACGGTGTTCATCGCCGTGATGACAGGATGCATGTCCCCTTCTTTCATGCCCCGCTCATAGGCGATGTAGTCGCCCATCGGGTTTCCCTGAAGAAAGTCGCCGTTATCCAAGAGCAGCGAGTTCGTGGCTTCGGCCCGAATATTGGCGATATGTGCAGCAGTCCGGGCAAGGCCGACTGTGTCGCGTGGCCGGTCGGCGTAATAGTCGTACGGCCAGACGTGCACGTGAAGGTCGGTCGTTTCCATAATACGCAGATGCGCTTGTCCGGCGGCAGCGCGAGCCGAGAAGGGGTGCAGCGCGATCATTGAAGCGCCAGCGGTTGTTGAAAGGAATGTACGCCGGCTCATGGCCGGTCCTGAAAATCGAGACATCGGAGGCTCCCAGTTATTGCTTTATTATTCTTCAATGGGACCATGAAACTCTGATGACGCAAAACTGAATCTCCACCAAGTCACGCTAGGGGAGGTCAACTGCTGCGCAACCCGCCGTTTTTGGGGAGGTTTTGGGCATTTGCCAAATTCCGATCGACATGCCAAATCGGCAGAGAGAAACGAGGCACGGGCATGAAAAACGCAGAATCAGTTACCTTTGGCGGGTCGGGTCTGGATCGCGCAGCACATCTGCGCGGAGACGCCTCCGCATTGACCGACCTGCTTTCAAAGCCCGAAGCAGGCGTGCTTCCGATCTGGCGGGGCAAGCCCCTTTTGGAGCTCGATACACGCAAACCGGTTTGGTTGAGCGCGGGCCACGAACTTTTCAGCTATGCGGACGAGGAACCCATTTTTCTTGGGTTGGATCAGAACGCGCCCCGGTTCGCGCAAGACATTTCTGGATGGGATCCAAATGAGATTCCGGACACGCTCGGTGCCTTTCACGACCCATCGGAACAACGCCACCCCGACGTTCCGACATCGAAGGCGTTTTGCGAACTCAGGGCGAATATGTCTGCTTTGTCAGCACGCGATGCCGAGCTTGTTGCCATGGCAAAAGCTGTTCTGAGCTGGCACGAAACGCATGGCTTCTGCGCCAAGTGCGGTGCCAAAAGTGCTATCGCTCAAGCCGGTTGGCAACGGGACTGCCCAAGCTGCGGCGCCCATCATTTCCCGCGCACCGATCCTGTTGTTATCATGTTGATTTTGAGGGGAAATTCCGTTCTTATGGGCCGCTCCCCTGGGTGGCCCGAGGGCATGTACTCACTGTTAGCTGGCTTTGTAGAGGCCGGCGAAAGCATCGAAGGTGCAGTTCGCCGCGAGACATTTGAGGAAGCCGGGATTCGTGTGGGCAGGGTGGATTACCTTTCATCGCAGCCATGGCCGTTCCCGTCGTCATTGATGTTTGGATGCTTGGGGGTCGCGATAAGCGAAGACATCAAAGTGGACCCCGAGGAATTGGAAGATGCACTTTGGGTGACACGGGAAGAAATGGCGCGGTCTTTGATCGAGGATAACCCAAACCTCAAGCCTGCGAGAAAGGGCTCAATCGCGCGCTTCCTCATTGAGAACTGGCTTGCCGACACTTTGGATTAGAATACTTCAATGGCTATGAAGCTTTCGAGTCAGCAAACCATAGATCGGTCGTGCGAAGACGTTTTCGCTGCCGTCACCGACTTTGGTTCGTTTGAATCATTGCTGCGTGACATGGGAGTAAAGGTGACACGTTTGGACGGGCCAGTGCCGCCAGAGGTGGGTGCGCGTTGGACCGCGAAGTTCAATTGGCAGAAACGCTCATTCGATGCAGAAGCCGAGCTTGTCATGTTGGAACCCAATGCGTGTTATGGGGTCGAAAGCCGGACAGAAGGCATTGAATGCATGGCGGTCGTTGACGTTGAAGCCCTTTCAGCGGATCAGACCAGGCTTTTCGTATCCTTTGACCTGAGCGCCTCGACGTTCAAATCGAAAATCTTTCTGAAGACTCTCAGCGTCACGTCGTCATCCATAAACCGACGCTTAGACAAGCGATTGGAAAGCCTCGCTCGGCGGATCGAAAAGCGGCCTTAACGACCGAGCTTTCGGTGGATCTCTTCGAGGTCGATCGGCCCCTTGGGCTGAGGGTTTGCCGGGTTTTCGAAGTCATATTTGAAAAGCCGGAAATCCCTTTTGTACATCTCGAACATCAGATGCATCGAGAGGTCGTCGAAGAAGTCTTCGACGGGATGTGCCCGTTTTGGGCCGTGTCCTTCGCTTTCGTTGAAGCGGGGAATGCTATTTAAATCAATGGGATGGCGTAGGTCGACAGCATCTATCACACTTTGCATCCCGTCGCTGAACTTCTCGGTCCAGAAAATGCGATCGTATTGGCCGCCGTTGTTAATGAACGTCGAGATATGGCCCGCCTGAGCAGACCAGTGAATGTCTGGGTCCATCGGTTTGCGGAACCGAATAGTGTCACGGGCGAAAAGCAGAAAACGCCGGAACATGGCAATTTGATCGAAGTCACCATCGACGTTGATTCCGTACTTCTGTGACAGCTGCGGAAGCAGGTTTCCACGATAGCGTTTTCCATTTCGCTGGATGCCCGCGATCTTGTCGAAGAACGACGATAGAATACGCGTGTACGGGTTCCTAACGCAGGTGAACGCCAGGCTTTTGTGTGCTTGGACGTTCTCTGTGATGCGGTCTTGCGAGTGTTCAAGCGCCCATTTGTGCAACCCTTCGCGCGCATCGTGGATGTCTCCGTCAAAGAACGCTCCATGATCGCTAAAGTACATGATCTGGCCGATGGTCGAGCACGCGCACTTGGGCACGACGCGATAGACCATGCTTTCGCTTTCCGTCATCCAGACGCCGGGGAACCCCATTTTACTCTGGCCCTGCTCAATAACTCAGCCCCTCACCGGGCGAGGGTGACAAAATCAAAAAACGATGGGTTCTTCAATGGCGACCAGTACGCTACACCAAAAGGGTTAAAGAAAGGGTAAGAGCAGCCTCCAAATGGCAAAGATTGCCTTCATCCTCTTGTGTCACAAAGACGCCGAGGCGGTCGTCGCTCAGGCCGAACGCCTGACGGCGGCGGGCGACTACGTGTCGATTCATTTCGACGCGCGAGGATCGCAGGCTGAATTTTCCAAACTGACCGACGCGCTTGCTGGCAATAGCAGCGTGACTTTTGCAAAGCGTCGCGTGAAGTGCGGTTGGGGCGAGTGGAGCCTCGTCGCGGCAACTTTATCGGCTGTTGAGGCGGCTCTGGAGCGCTTTGAGGATGCGACGCATCTGTTCCTGATCTCTGGCGATTGCATGCCGATCAAAAGCGCGGAGTTCATCCGCGAGAAGCTTGATCGACGCGACGCGGATATCATTGAAAGCTTTGATTTTTTCGACAGCGATTGGATCAAGACTGGCTTTCGAGAAGAGCGGTTGATCTACCACCACGTCTTCAATGAGCGCTCGCAACCGAAGCGATATTATGCAGCGTTTCAGGCCCAGCAGAAACTTGGGTGGAAACGCAAGATTCCGTCTGAGTTCAAGATGATGATCGGGTCGCAATGGTGGTGTCTCAGACGTGCGTCGGTTGAGAAAATCATGCAATTTGTCGCCACGCGCCGCGACATTGTCCGGTTTTTCAAAACGACGTGGATTCCGGACGAGACATTCTTCCAGACGCTCATTCGCCATTTGGTCCCTGCAAAGGAGATCGACTGCCGCACGCCGACGTTCCTGATGTTCACAGACTACGGCATGCCCGTGAACTTCTACAACGATCACTTCGACTTACTGGTCGCGCAAGACTACTTCTTTGCGCGCAAGATCAGCCCCGAGGCGCTTGAATTGAAGGCGCGACTGGGTGCTTTGTACGCCGAGACGGCGCGGGAATTTACGGTCTCGGACGAGGGGCGGCGCTTGCACGGATTTTTGACAGGACGCGGTCGCATCGGGGAGCGGTTCGCGCCGAGGTTCTGGGAAAAGGATTCGACCATTGGTCGCGAGCGGTCGTTGCTGATTGTGACGTGCAAGAAGTGGCACGTGGCCAAGCGGCTGACACAACGGGCAGGGTCGGCCACAAATGTTCCATCGATTGAGTTCTTGTTCGACGAAGAGGCGACCCCACTCCCTGATCTGGGGGGAATTGAAGCCAGCCTTTCCAAGCGCAGTCGGCACCGCCGGGCGATGATGCGAATGCTGTTTGACTATTACGAGAGCGACGAATTGATGATCTGCTTGGACCCGTCAAATATCGAGCTTTTTCAAGACCTTTACGCGGATCGGAGCGAGACGCGGTTGCTCGAAATCGACTGCAATTATTCGGATGACTACTTGCGAGGGCACGCCCGGCGCGTCGGGCTGGCGAGTGAGACGACGACAGAAGCCGGGTATGAAGGCATGATGCCGACGATACGCAATGATTTGGCGCGCGAGATCGAGGCGATCCGGGATGCGCAGTTCCCTGAATTTTATCGGATCCGCGAAACAGCGGCGCCCGAGGAAAACGCCGAACCTCTTGCGCATTTCTTGCGGATCGACCACGAAAAGGCGCTCGATATCGCGCGTACAGCGCACCTGTTTGACGATTGAGGAAGACGATGGCCCACACCTATGACGACAACAATATCTTCGCGATGATCCTGCGCGGAGACATTCCAAACCAGACGGTGGTCGAGACGGATCACAGTCTTGCCTTTCGTGACATCAACCCTCAAGCGGCTGTGCATGTCCTTTTGATTCCAAAAGGGAAATACGTGAATATGGACGACTTCGCGGCGAATGCGCCGGCGGATGAGAGCGCTGATTTCTGGACGACCTTTACCGGGATCATTGAAAGCGAAGGGCTTCAAGAGGCAGGCTATCGAGTGATCTCAAACGCGGGCGCACATGGTTTGCAGGAAGTGCCTCACTTCCATTTGCATATCCTGGGTGGGCAGATTTTGGGGCCGATTCTGGCGCGATAGGTTAATGCGGCGTGCGCAGCTAAAGATGCCGTCGCAACGCGGAAGTCATTAATCCCCTTATTTTGAGGGCCAAATCCAAATCGGTATTGCGTCGGTATAACGTCGGTATTTCGTCGGTGTTTGGCACAGAAAATCGAGTAAATCGGCTGGTGAACAATGCGTGCGGTGGGTTTTGATTAACCTTTGGCACAAACTGTCAAAAAACGGCTTGCTCCTTGAGGTCGACCGTCTCGCGACCTGCAACCACGTCTGCGTAGTAGTCAAACAGCCTATCGTTACCGAACTCAGGCGTCTGGGCCGCGCTGTAGCGCCCAGTTGCGATGTCCATCACCAGCATCGATTCGGTGGCATAGTAATGGCCGATTTTGGCGAGCTCGGCTTTCGCCGCGTACTTGGGGGCGACCTTGCCCAAAACGGAGAGCCCGCGCGCAATGGCCGTCAGAAGGGCGGGCGGCACTTTTCGAAAGTTTTCGGGCTGACCGGTCAGGCGAAATATCTCGCGTCCCATCTCCAAAGGCGTCAAATCAGGTCCGGGTCCGCCTATTGGCAAACGACGGTTGTGGCGGTTCGGGTTCATCAAACAATCGGCAATGAACGCTCCTAGGTCACGGTCACTGATCGGTTTGCAGGCCGTCAGTTTTCCATCGCCGAACATCAGATAGGGCTTACCTGCCTGAACGCGCGCGATCTGGCCGGACAGCGATTTAAAGAAGGCCGTCGGACGGACGATGGACCAGGTGAGGCCCGAGGCAATCAGGGCTTCCTCAAAAGCAAGCTTGGCATGCTGGAATTCAAGCCGCGGGTGCTGCACGCAGATGGCGGACAACAGTATAAATTGTGGCACACCCGCAGACTTTGCGATCTCTAAGGCGCTTATGTTTGCGTCATGGTCTATGGCCCAGGCATCGGACGGCAGGCCAGTGCGAGATGCGATACAAGAAATGATGGCATCGAATGTCTCACCGGCAAACCCAAAGTCCCGAAGCGAGGCTTTATCGGTGACTGAAGCAAAGTGCAGCCGCGCGCCGGGTGTGACGGTGTCCTCGCTTTCGGGGCGCACAACGCAGGTGACATTGTGTCCAGCGGCAACCAGAGCTTCGGTTGTTGCGCGCCCGGCAGTGCCTGTCGCTCCCAGCACCAGAACCCGCTTTGGCAGCGGGCCACGGGGACGAGAGGGGATGCGGGTCTGCATGAGCGGTAAAGGGTCTTGTCCGTCGGCGGTGCATGGATAAGATACGCGCCGACACGTACGAGAGCGAGACTTTATTCCATGTCTGATACCGCAACGGCCAGCACGGGCAATCCGCCCCCCGAAACCGAGACCGTCACATCAATGCGTGTCGCCTGCGACGGTGGCGAGGGAGCTTTGGGCCACCCACGTGTTTGGTTGTCGATTGATCCGAAAACCGGATTTGTCGAATGCGGCTATTGCGACAAGCGGTTCGTATACGTCGAAGACTAGCGCAACGTCTGGCCGCGCGCGGCTGCAATCATCAGAAAAATGACGCCTGCTGTGTAAGGCAGGGTTATGAACCAGGCGTGGTAATTGCCGGGTATGTTGTAATACGCGTAGTAGTTATAGACCCCCGCACCGACCCCAAGAAGCGCGATAGAACCGGCTACAATGCCGATCCGGTTTAAGGTGGTTTTCAGGCGATGAGGCCATCCGGTTATGGCCGCAAGCACCATGCCACCAAGGCCTGCGGCGGTGCTGGGCCATTGGAAGTCACCAAAGAAGAGCTGCGAGAAAAGGTAAATGAAACCGATGAAGCCAACGCCCATTCGGACGAGGATATTGATCGCTAATGCCAGATCTTTCAAAGACGTAGCTCCTTTTGAAGCTTTACTAAAGCCTGCCATTGACCTCGCGTGATGTCATCAATTTCCGGCATGGTTCGCCTTGACTTCCGCTCCATCGCCCGAAAATCTGATCCCACCAATAAAAATGTCAGGGAGACATAACATGGCAGTACGCCAAATGATGATTGCCGCTTCGGCACTAGCACTTGTCGCTGGGTCCGCATCGGCAGAAACCTTGCGCTGGGCAAGTGCCGGTGACGCGTTGACGCTTGATCCGCATTCCCAGAACGAAGGTCAAACTCACACCATTCGCCACCAGATGTATGAGCCACTCATCATCCGTGACGTGACAGGTGCATTCGAAGCCGCTCTGGCGACCGACTGGGCACCAAAGGAAGGCGATCCGAACGTATGGGTGTTTAACCTGCGTCAGGGTGTGAAGTTCCACGATGGGGCTGACTTCACCGCCGAAGACGTTGTGTTCTCGTACGAACGTGCGAAGACCCCGACATCCGACATGAAGGAGCTATTGAACTCCATCGTCGAGATTCGCGCTGTTGGCGACTACACGGTCGAAATGGTCACGGACGGTCCAAACCCGATCCTGCCTGCGAACCTCACCGACCTGTTCATCATGGACAAAGGTTGGACCGAGGCGAACAACACCGTGAAGGTGCAGGACTTTGAAGGCGGCGAGATCACCTATGCAACGACCAACGTAAACGGCACAGGCGCTTACAAGCTCGTCAGCCGTGAGCCGGATGTGTCGACCGTGATGGCGCGCAACGAAGACTATTGGGGTCGCAACGACTTCCCAATGGGCTATTCCGAGATCATCCACACGCCGATCCAGAACGCCGCGACACGTGTTGCTGCGCTGCTGTCTGAAGAAATCAACTATCTTCAAGACGTGCCGGTACAGGACCTTGACCGTGTGAACGGTACCGAAGGTCTGGTCGTGAAGACTGCGCCTCAGAACCGCGTGATCTTCTTCGGCATGAACCAGGGTGCAGCTGATCTTGAGGCTGACAACATCGACGGTGCAAACCCGCTGGCTGACGTGCGCGTGCGCAAGGCCATGTCGATGGCGATCAACCGTGATGCGATCCAACAGGTCGTTATGCGCGGTCAGTCGGCGCCAGCTGGCATGATCGCACCACCGTTCGTGAACGGTTGGACGGCCGCAATGGATGCCGAATCTTCGACAGACGTTGACGGTGCTAAGGCGCTGATGGCGGAAGCTGGCTACGGTGACGGGTTCTCGATCCGTCTGGACTGCCCGAACGACCGCTACATCAACGACGAAGCAATCTGTCAGGCTGCCGTTGGTATGCTGGCGCAGATCGGCGTGACGGTGAACCTCGAGGCGATCCCGAAGGCACAGCACTTCCCGAAGATCACCGACGGCAAGACCGACTTCTACATGCTGGGTTGGGGCGTTCCGACGTATGACTCGGAATACATCTTCAACTTCCTCGTGCACGGCCGCGAAAGCAGCATCGGTACATGGAACGGCACCGGTTTTGACAACGACGATCTGGACGCAAAGATCAAGTCGCTGGCATCGAACACCGATCTGGCCGCGCGGAATGCTGACATCGCTTCTATCTGGCGTGTTGTGCAGGACGAGCAGCTGTACATCCCGATCCACCACCAGGTGATCAACTGGGCGATGGGCGACAATGTCGGGATCGAGGTTGATCCGGAAAACCAGCCGATGATTAAGCACGCTTCGGCAAACTAAGCCGAATTTTGGGCGGGCGCAGAATCTCTGCGCCCGCTTTTTCTTTCTAGGCATTTGAAGTAAATTCAAAGGCGTAGAGATTTGATCTGGCCGCCCGGCTTTCGCGCAAGTTGACGTTACGTTAAGATGAAGTAAGTCTTCGAAAAGGTGCACTTGTTACGAAGAGAATGCCAGTCCGTTGATTTCGGTTTTGAGGGTGACGTTGAAGCATGGGAAGTGAACTTCAAGACCCGAACGAAAAACGGTTCGATCTGGTCGATCTTGGGTTGTTGGACGGCCCATCGGAACAAGACTTTGATGTCGCGACAAGACTTGCGACGCACGGGCTAAAGGCCGCCAGCGCCGTTTTCTTCATGTCGGATGTCCGTACGTCTTCAATTTTCATTCGCAGTCGCAGCGCCGGTCAGATCCGTGACTCGCTTCCTGATCGTTTCTCGTCGAATAACTCGCTGTTCGCCGCGATGATTGACCGGATGAAGACCCTGCGCATCGATGACATCGCGGTACATCCCGAATTTGCCGGTTCTCCAGAAGTCCTTAAGGGTCGTTTGTCGAGTACACTGATTGCACCGGTTTTTGGTCCAGCGCGCGAGACGGTTGGAGGGTTGGCAGTTCTCGGGTCGAAACCAAGACAATGGACCGAAATGGACGTGATCGAGCTGAAGGATTATGCACTTATCCTGACCCGGCTCATTATGCTGAGGGCGTCGCTTGAAACCCTCAAGCGCCTTTCTGCAGAGCGAGAGATATTGTCTCGAGCAACGCGCTTCAGAAACTAATCATCGAAACAGGTCTCTTGAGTTCGCTGTATCAGAGACTAACTTGGCATATGGACACAATGTCGCAAGCGGCGAGAAACGCTGCATGTCTGGGGAGTATTATTATGACACGATTGATGACGACCGCCGCAGCCTTTGCGCTTGTGGCGTCTTCGGGTTTTGCCGAAGAATTCCAATGGGCTGGCAAGACTGACCCGCAAACGATGGACCCGCATGCGGTTAGCTCGGCACCAGTATTGGGCTTCTTGAACAACGTTTACGACGGTCTTGTGCGCATGTCGAAAGAGATGGAGCTTGAGCCATCGCTCGCGACATCTTGGGAGCCAATTGGTAACGGTGAAGGCTGGCGGTTCAACTTGCGCGAAGGCGTAACCTTCCACGATGGATCGGCCTTTGACGCAGAAGACGTCATGTTCTCCTACGAGCGTGCATCAAGCGAATCCGCAGACGTACGCAGCTGGTTCGCATCCGTCACCGGTGTGACCGTCGTTGACGACTTCACGGTCGATATCTTCACAAGTGCACCGAACCCGCTGTTCCCGGCATCCATTGCGAACTGGATGATCATGGACAAAGGCTGGACCGAGGCGAATAACGCCGCGCGGCCCGATAAGGAAAGCGGCAACTATGCCACGCTGAACGTGAATGGCACCGGTGCCTTCCGTGTGGAAGACCGCCAGCCCGGCCTGCAGACAGTGCTTGTCCCGAACGAGAACTACTGGGACGAGGTTGAGCACAACATCACCCGCGCGACCTTCACTCCAATTCAGAACTCGGCCACGGCAGTCGCCGCGCTTTTGTCCGGTGATGTTGATTTCGTTGAACCAGTGCCGATTCAAGACGCGGCGCGTCTGGAACAAAGCGATGGCATCAACATCATTCGCGGCATTGAAACTCGCGTTCTGATGCTGGGCTTCGGTCACGAGGCCGACACGCTAAAGTATGGCGCGAACGCAGGCGATCCGAACCCGTTCCAGGACGTTCGCGTGCGTGAAGCAGTCGCCAAGGCGATCAACGTTGACGCGATCCTTCAGACCATCTGGCGCGGTAGCGCAGAAGCCGCAAGCCAGCTCGTGACGCCCGCCATGAGCGGCTACTCGGATGCAAACGATGCGCGGACGGCATTGGATGTTGAAGGCGCAAAAGCGCTGCTTGCAGAGGCTGGCTACGCGGACGGCTTTGGCTTTGGCCTGATGTGCCCGAACGATCGCTATCCGAACGACGAGGCGGTCTGCCAGGCGATCACTGGGATGCTCGCACAGATCGGCATTGATGCCGAACTGAACGCAATGCCGGTGTCGAACTACTGGCCCGAGCTCCGCGCTGACAACTACGATATGTACCTGCTTGGTTGGTCGCCGGGTGGCTCCATGGACCACGAGCACCCGCTCCGGTTCCTGGCCTCAACTCCAAACAGCGAGAAGAAGCTGGGTTCTTGGAACT
>CAYPVG010000176.1:0-6657 GCA_964414085.1 uncultured Boseongicola sp.
CCGAGGAAGACGACGACGGATCTGTCTACCTCAAGGTCCCTGTCAACAAACTCTGAACTCACGGAATATACTATGCCAACTGACTGGATGTATGGCCTCCTCGGCGGCCTCATTATTGGGCTCGCCGCTACGGGTTATCTTTTGGTGAACGGTCGTGTCATGGGCGCGTCGGGTATCATTGGTGCCCTCGTGGACCGAACCGCGCAGGAAACATCTCGCGAGCGTCTTGCATTTCTGGCGGGCCTCGTGGCCGCACCTGCAATCGCCGCTGTCGCCTTTGGTGGAGCCGAGACGCACATAAGCGACAATCTGATCCTTGTTGCACTCGCAGGCCTGCTTGTGGGCGTCGGAACACGCATCGCGAACGGCTGCACATCAGGACATGGCGTGTGTGGCATATCCAGACTTAGCCTTCGCGGGATTGTCGCAACTGTCTTTTATATCGGAGCCGGCGGCCTCACCGTTGTCGTTTTCCGTCACATGTTGGGATGGGTATGATGCGGCAGATTTCAGCATTCCTTTTCGGCGGCCTTTTTGGCGTCGGCCTTCTTGTGTCAGGCATGACGGACACACGGAAAGTTATCGGGTGGCTCGATATCTTCGGTGATTGGGATCCAACTCTGGCCTTTGTAATGGGCGGTGCAATCGTACCTATGGCCATTGCCTGGCAACTCGCCGCGCGCCGCAATGCGCCAGCACTCGGCGGAAACTTTCCTGCACCACCGGAACCTCGCTTGGGTCGCAATCTCGTCGTCGGCTCGGTTCTGTTCGGAATGGGTTGGGGGCTTGCCGGATTGTGCCCGGGTCCCGCTATTGCATCCATCACTTGGGGCGGAACAGGTGGCTTTGTATTTCTTGCCGCCATGATCTGCGGCATGATAGCAGCGCCTCCTATTCGACAGTCGCTACTTGAGACACAAGCCTCATGAACTTCACACATCTGGACGAAAGCACAGCCGTTGCTCCGCAGATTTTACCTGACAATATCCCTGCCCTCGTTGGTGCAGGATTCGATACAGTGATCTGCAACCGCCCGGACATGGAAGTGCCTCCGGAAGCGTCTTCCGAAGCATTGCGTGCGGCGTGCGAAGCCGCAGGTTTGGCCTTCTACAGCAATCCCCTCGCGCCGGGCGGTCTGACAATGGAAGCCATTAACTCGCAGGCCGAAGCGATCAGTTCCTCGAACGGTAAGGTCCTCGCTTATTGCGCGTCTGGCACACGTTCCGCTTTACTTTGGGCCTTTGCCAGCGCCGCCGGCGGCACGCACAAACCTGAAGATATCGAACTCGCTTTGGAAAAAGGTGGCTATCCTTTCCCCGGCATTTCCCAGCAACTGATGAGCGTCGCTGCGCAGTCCACCTAAGGTAAGTCTGGAAGCTCGGGTAACTCGGGAAGATCTGGCAGTTCAGGAAGATCCGGCAAATCCGGAAGCACTGGCATGACAGGAGGTGGCTCGGCCTCAATAACTTCTTGAGGCTCCGGCAGTTCGTCGTACTGAGCTTCTGACAGCGCTAGATCCCCGACGTCATCTGCATCCGACGGTTCGGCTCTCTCAAACTCTGGTTTTTCGCCTGCCATGGGCGCCGTCAGGCGCACCGCCCGATTGCCCTTGATCTGTCCCAGTTGCGCTTCTGCGATCTTGCGCCCAACCCCGGCCTCAAGACTGATTTGGTAAAGCCGCTCTAGCGGTACCGAGATGACGTCCCCTTCTTGAAACCCAAGCACACGATCCAACGGCTCATCCACACGGGCGAGGATCGCTTCCATAACCGCCGGAGCATCCTCGATGTTCGACTTTAGCTCTTCACCCAAACTTCCAGACATTGGCATCCGTAGGGATGTCCCCTCCCTTGCTGGGATATAGAACGTCAAAGCCCCTGTCTTGGCACCACCGCCGAGAGACATTGTTATCCTCAGCGATTGGTACTCGCCTGGATCAAGTGTCAATTCCACCGCGCGGAGGCTGAGCATGCCACTTTGCCGGGCATAAGCGTAAAACGGTAATTCGTGAGCAATCTCGGCTTCCTCGGCCGCACAACACGTGTCCGTAAGCCACTTGTCCAGAAGATCACTCGCAACGACCACATCAGTGCGCGTAGGAAACCTCTCTTTCGCTACCGCTGCTGTAACTTGTCCCAACGTTTGCACTTCGATCAGCGCGGCAAGTAGTCCCGGATCGACGACAAGCAACCCGACGTCGCCCTCGCTCCGCCGGATCAGGCAAATTAGATCCTGCGCCTCCAGACACTCCACAACCCGCTCATGGTCCATGGTGTCGTTTGTCACCGCCTGAACATCAGCCTGAAGCGCCAAAAGCTGATCGGACGCGCGTGGCAACTCGACGCTCAAGAGTTGTTCGATCGCCTTGTCGCCAGCACCACGCACCGGCCTTGACGGACGAACTCTCTTCTTCAGTGGATTATTCCGCGCCGTTACTGACACACCAATCGTTCCCATTGGAAATTTAGGGAATTCTGCAGAAATTTGGTTACGGAAGTCTTTCCGTCAGGCCGCCGCTTTCGAGCGTTCTGGCAACGTTACTCGAAAGGCTCCACCGCCCTGTCCGGGCAAATACACAATTGCTCCTCCAAGCCGCGTCATGACTTCGCGGCAGATCGCCAGTCCAAGTCCGGCACCACCAGCGGCGTGATTGTCTGAAACGCGCGCGAACTTCTCAAAAATCACCTTTTGGGCGTCAGTTGGAATTCCGTTCCCGTTGTCGATGAAATCGACCACCATCTGTCCCTTTACCTGGCCAACTTTTATCCAAAGCTTGGGGTTCGGATTTTCGCAGTATTTCAGGGCATTCGCGATGAGATTGATAAACACCTGCGCCAAGCGATCACTATCAGTTCGCAAGAGAATGTTTTCATCTTCAAGGGTGCGATCGATCTCAAGCTGACCGCGACCGGTGGAAACCTCCATTGCGGCAATGGCCCGATCCAGAACGTCTCTAAGTGTCGCCTCCCCGACGTTCAACGTGACCTGCCCATTCTCCAAAACGCTCAAGTCCAAAAGATCATCCAGTAGCCGGGTAAGTCTCTTTGTCTCGTCATTAATGATCCCGCTGTATCGTAACCGATCAGCATCGCTCATAGCCGTATCCGTCATCAGAATTTCACTGAAAGAACGAATAGACGTCATGGGAGTACGAAGCTCATGGCTGATCTGGCTCAAGAAGCCATCTTTCTGCACCGAAAGCGCAAGCAACTTCTCGTTGGCTTCACGTAGTTGCCGGGCTGTCCGCTCTTGTTCTGCCGACTTCAGCTCCAACTTATTGGAGTATTCCAAAATCTGCTGCGCTTCGTCTGCCACCCGGATCAGATCTTCAACGGTAACGGACGCACCGCCCGTAATCTGGGCAATCATCGCATGCGCCGTTGCTGCCCCAACAGAACCCGCCAGTTCGCGTTCCAACCGCTCCATGAAATCCGGTGTTACATCAGGCAAATATCCTTGCTTTCCCTGTCTCGTCGCCTCGCCTTCAAACACGCGCTGAGCAACCTCTGGGCCAACAATTCGTTGCGCCATCATCAACAGGTCCTCCGCGTCCGCGGCACCACCGGTCCAGCCACTCGCACGGTCTGAGAAGCGGAAGATGTTCACAAACGTTGCACCTTGGAGACGTTCTAGGGGGCTTGGAAAGCTCAACAGCGAAAACGCGACAAATGCCAATGTATTCAGAGACATTGACCAAACGACGGAATGCACGAGGGGATCCAGCCCTTCAATACCGAACAAAGCGTTCGGCCGTAGCAAACCGAATCCAAATGGTCCGTCTTGGAACATAGCCACAGACAAGATCGCACCCTCGCCAAAACTCGGCAGGAAAGACGTCCACACCCAAAGAGCAAACCCTGTCGCCACACCCGCTGCGGCGCCAAATCGCGTCGCACCCCGCCAGAAAATGCCGCCGATCAAAGCCGGCAATACTTGCGAAACTCCAACAAAAGCCACAAGGCCGATCGACGCCAGTGCAGCACCGCCACCGGACAACCGAAAGTAAAGGAAGCCAAGGGCCATAATGCCCACGATCGACATCCGCCTCGCAAGGATGACCACGTCTCGAACGTCGCCTGACACTGTCGCTCCTTGCGATTGCGTACTGAGCCAGATGGGCATGACAATGTGATTGGAAACCATTGTCGCAAGCGCAATGGAAGCAACAATAACCATTGACGTAGCCGACGAAAATCCACCCAAAAAAGCCAATGTTGCCAATGCACTCTGATCAAAAGCTAAAGGCAATGTAAGAACGAAAAGATCTGGGTTTGAGCCTTCCGGCATGACCGACAAACCGACAACCGCAATCGGAAGCACAAACATCGAAATAAGGAAAAGATATAGAGGAAAGGCCCAGCTCGCCGTCGAAAGATGCCGCTCATCTTCATTCTCGACAACCATCACTTGGAACATGCGTGGCAGACAAATAAATGCCGCCGCGGACAGAAATATAAGCGTCATCCAACGATCGGGCTGCAATTCCCAAATCTCAATTTCGGACTCTCCAATTCGGGTCATCATATCCGAAGGACCGGAGCCGACGTAAAAGACAACAAATACCCCGACAGCAACAAGCGCAAACAGTTTGACCACTGCCTCCACAGCAATGGCCATAACAATCCCGTGGTGACGTTCGTCAACGTCGAGGTTTCGCGTGCCGAAGAGGATAGTGAACACGGCAAGACCGATCGCGACCCAAAGCCCAACCGCCGCAAGGTCGTCCGATCCGCTTGGCCCGCCGTCCAAGAATACCGCAAAGCTCAGAGACACGGATTGAAGCTGCAGCGCGATATACGGCGTCGTTCCTGCAACTGCGAGCAATGTTACCAGAACGCCCAGCAAATTCGATTTGCCGTACCGCGAGGAAATGAGGTCTGCAATCGATGTGATCCGTTGCGTCTTGCCGATACGCACGAGCCGGCGCAACAACACCCACCATCCAATCATCACAAGGGTCGGCCCAAGATAGATTGTCGCAAATTCTAACCCGGAACGCGTTGCGTTACCGACGGCACCGTAAAACGTCCAAGCGGTGCAATAGATTGAAAGCGAAAGCGTATAAATAAACGGCGAACGCAACCATCCGCCTCGCCCCCGTTCCGCGCGTTTATCTGCCCAAAACGCAACCGCGAACAGCACGGCAACATACAGGACAGAAATCAGGGCGAGAGCGTTGAATGACAGCACAGTTAATGCTCGCCCCCGTGGTCAGACGCCTGACCATCCAAACCATCTGTCTCCGCAAACGGATCGAAATTTGACAAACGCCGCGCAATGACGCCGGAAAACACAATTAAAATTGCCCAGACGGAGAAGATATAGATGATGCCACCGGCGGTTGTTCCCGAACCCGTCCAAAGCACCGGCAACAACAACAGTATCAAGCCAAGTAATGGCAAAAACTTTGCTGCGTCGCCAAGCCGACGTCGTCTGTAACTCTGACGTTCCAGAAAAACCGGTTCGGGCGGACGGCTCACTGGCCCACCAACTGGCGAATGGTCTCCAACACCTCGCCATTTGAAAACGGTTTTGTCATGAACCTGCTTGCACCGAGCTTCTCGGCAAGCTCCCGATCTTTCTTTTGACCACGAGCAGTAAGCATAAGAACTGGCAACTCCTTGAACTCAGGATCGGCTCTTAGGTCATTCAGAATGTCGTAACCGGACCGATTTGGTAGCATCACATCAAGCACGACTAAGTCCGGATTTCTGGCTCGAACTGCCTCGAACGCGGTCTTGCCATCCGAGTGAGTATCCACGCGCCAGCCGTCACGCGATAAAATAAAGCGAATGGCTTCAATTATGTTTGGCTCATCTTCGATGAGCAGTACGGTTCCCGTCATGACCGACTCCTCCCTAAAGCCAGACACTTCGCCATTTTTTCAAACTATCACTCAAGGCTTGGCCCGAGTCAAAGCGTTGCACGCCTCATTGGTCCGCGCGCTACACTTGAAGGTCCAGGATCGATCGCTCACGACGGGCTGGACATTCAGGAATCGAACAAATCCGACAAGATGAACCGACTGCAAGCCGCGCCTCCTCGCCTTCGTCGGTCGATAAGTTCGGCATGAGAAGCATCGTCGCTTCGACAACCGGTGGTCGATCAAATCCGGCGACATAGTCAGATGTTGCAATGGCACAGGCTGAGAAACGTACGTTGTCCTGTCCAGCCATCAGAAGCTCGCTGCGTATTGGAGCCAGCGGCCTATGGAGTGCCTGGAACAGTGGCCATACGGCGCATGCCGCGCCAAATCTCGGGGGCTCGAACCCATGGACAGGCTTGCGGTATGTCAACGTCCCGGACCCGTCACAGACAACGAGGCCCGGCGGCAACCCTCCTCTAAACGCTTCTGCTGGCAGAGCCGCCAGTCTGCGCATCAGTAACGGTAAGTCCTGCCCAAAATGAGCAGTCAGTTTCACCGGGTCTTGCAAACCTTGTCGCACAACATCGAAAAGCCGGCGCGCGGATACTCTGGCAGCATCACTCCGATAGCGTTCCAAGAAACTAACCGCCAAATCGCGCGAGGCTCTGGATGAAAGAGTGTCACCAGCCTCGGCAATCAGCTTGTGCAGATCAACGTCAGCATCAGTGTCCTCTAAAACCTCAAACCGCCAATCGTTGTCTGCAAGCCATGCTTCCAGCTCATCCTGCGGC